>JAGRJD010000191.1 GCA_020442915.1 Thiothrix sp.
ATGACATGGGCTTGGGTAAAACCCTGCAGGCTCTGGTCCATCTGCTGCTGGAAAAGCAGAAGGGCTGTCTGCAGCATCCCAGTCTGGTGATCGCACCAACCAGCCTGATGTCCAACTGGCGGCGCGAGGTGGAGAAATTCACGCCGGAGCTTTCGGTACTGATCCTGCATGGCAGCAACCGGGATACCTATTTTGAACGCATCGGCGACTTTGATCTGGTGCTGACCACTTACCCCCTGATCCTGCGGGATGAGGATTTTTACCGTGAGCAGCGGTTTCACTACCTGATTCTGGATGAAGCCCAGTCGATCAAGAATGCCCGCTCCAAGACCACTCAGGTGATTTTTGCCCTTAAGGCCCGGCATCGCCTGTGCCTGACCGGAACCCCGATGGAAAATCATCTGGGAGAGCTGTGGTCCATGTTTCATTTCCTGATGCCCGGTTTTCTGGGCACGCATGAGCGCTTTGCACGCCTGTTCCGGATTCCGGTGGAAAAGCAGGGCGACAGCGGACGCCAGATTCAGCTTCAGAAACGCCTGCAGCCCTTCATGTTGCGGCGCACCAAACAGGTGGTGGCGACCGAACTGCCGCCCAAGACCGAGATCATTCTTACCGTGACGCTGGAAGGCCGCCAGCGTGACCTTTATGAAAGCGTGCGTCTGGCCATGGACAGCAAGGTGCGCGAGGAAATCCGGGTACGGGGATTTGCCCGCAGCCAGATCATGATCCTGGATGCCCTGCTGAAGCTGCGCCAGGTCTGTTGTGACCCGCGCATCATGAACCTGTCCAGTACCGAGGCGCTTGCGGAGTCCGCCAAACTCGACATGCTGATGGAGATGCTGCCCGAGCTGCTGGAAGAGGGACGCAAGGTCTTGCTGTTTTCGCAGTTCACCTCCATGCTGGCCCTGATTGAAGCGGAAATCCGGACACGTGGCATCCGTTACAGCCTGCTGACCGGGCAGACCCGTGACCGCGAGGCTGCCATCAATGCCTTTCAGGACGGAGACGCCCAGGTGTTCCTGATCAGCCTCAAGGCCGGGGGAACCGGTCTCAACCTGACGGCTGCCGATACCGTGATCCACTACGATCCCTGGTGGAATCCGGCGGTGGAGCAGCAGGCTACCGATCGGGCCTACCGCATTGGCCAGGACAAGCCGGTATTCGTGTATAAACTGCTGGTGGAAAATACGGTGGAGGAGAAAATCCTGCGCTTGCAGGAGAAAAAGCAGCAGCTGGCAGATGGCATTTACGGCGACGGCCCGGAGGCGGTACAGCCGTTCACCCAGGAGGAGCTGATGGATCTGCTGCAGCCGCTGGGTATCGGAGCAGGACAGACAGGTTGATTGACTGGCCAGTCAGGCAGGGCTAAGCTTGCATGCATGCTTTTCATGGAGACCATGACTGTGACTCATAACAGGATGCCGACACCCGAGCATTTCGACCTGGATATTCTGAAGGATAATGAAACGCCACTGCGCATTGTCCATTCCACACTGGAGGAAATCGGGGAAAACGGTCTGTGTGCGACCACCACCAAGGCCATCAGTCAGCGCGCCAATCTCTCCACCGGTATCATCCACCATTATTTTCATACCAAGAACAACCTGGTTTATGCGGCCTATGTCTATCTGGTTCAGGACCTGCACCAGAATGCCCTGACGATTTTCCGGGAGCAGTCAGACCCGGTGGTGCGGCTGAAGGCCATTATCCACATGAATTTTTCCAGTGTGCACATTTCGCCTGAGGCTCGCGATGTCTGGCCCCAGTTCTGGGCCAACTCGGTGCATGATGAGCGTATGGCGCGCCTGTTGCGGGCCTATTACCGCCGCTTTCGCAGCAATCTGGTAGCTTGCTTCCGGCCCCTGCTGCATGACCGTGAAGCGGCCCTGCAGGCGGCTGAACTGTTGATCAGCGCCATTCATGGCGTCTGGTTCACGCACCGGGTCGCTGAGTTTCCTCACGGACGGGAGCAGGCCATTGCCAGGGTGGAGCGGCAGCTGGAACT
Source organism: Thiothrix sp. (assembly GCA_020442915.1). Lineage (GTDB taxonomy): Bacteria > Pseudomonadota > Gammaproteobacteria > Thiotrichales > Thiotrichaceae > Thiolinea. The sequence continues at coordinate 2,006 of JAGRJD010000191.1, forward strand.
GCTGCTGGCCTGTTCCGGGGGAGCGTCCTGATGAAACCCCCGGCTGGATGGTGGCCATGAAACACGTTGCCGACAGGCCGGTGCTGGATCGCATTGACCGCCGGATACTGCGTGAGCTGCAACGGGACGGACGCATTTCCTATGTTGATCTGGCGGAAAAGGTGGGCCTGAGCACCTCGCCCTGTCTGGAGCGGGTCAAGCGGCTGGAACGTGCCGGGCTGATTCTGGGTTATACCGCACTGCTCAATCCGGGGGCGCTGGATGCCGACCTGCTGGTTTTTGTGGAAATCAGTCTGCACTACACCAGTGGCAAGGTGTTCGAGGAGTTCCGTGATGCCGTGCGCCAGTGGCCGCAGGTACTGGAATGCCATCTGGTCGCTGGGGATTTTGACTTTCTGCTCAAAATCCGCATCCGCAACATGGCTTCCTACCGTACCCTGCTAGGCGACATTCTGCGTACCCTGCCGGGGGTGCGTGATTCCCGGACGCTGGTGGCCATGGAAACCGTCTGCGAAACCACCGCCCTGGTGATCGAGCCCTGAGTACCGCATCGGCATGCTCTCCTGACTGCCTGGGAATCAGCCCGGCCCGTTCCGGTCCGCCCCTCGTGTCCGACTGTTTCTGACCCAATGCTCACGCGGCAAGCAGGCCGCTGCCACCTTGTTGGGGACTTTTTCCGGGTATCTGGTCACCGACCATTATGTGGCCTATAACGACCGCCCCTGCGACAAACAGCAACGGTGCTGGGCTCATCTGTTGCGCCAGTTTCTGAAAATCCGTGAGCGCTGGGGACAGGTCGGGACCATTGGAAAACGACTACTCCTGTTGGGGCATGCGGTATTCCGTACCTGTCAAGACCCGAGTGATCAAAGA
>JAGRJD010000060.1 GCA_020442915.1 Thiothrix sp.
TGGCAGAAGAGCGGGGCGCAAAGTTACGGCCAACAGAGCAGGAGCTGCGTGAAATCATCCTCTCGCTCAAGGGCGTGGCGCGGGAATACGAAACACAGGAAGCCATCAAAGGGGCCAAAGAATTATCGATCCTGATCCGCGACTTCCTGCAGGAGACTGACTCACTGCGCGAGCTGATGGACTTCCTGCACGACTTCTGCGTATACCCCTATGCGATTCTCAAAGGCGGCTTTGTGCGCAACATCAAAAAGCGCACCTGGAAGAAAGACAAGCTGAGCTGGACCCGGAAAAACATGCCCTCCCTTGCGCGTGTCTCCCCGTATGATTTTGTGTGGACCCGTGACAGCACCGACACGCAGGATGGAATGGGGGTGGCTGAACGAATTCCCATGCGCCGCTTTGACATTGAACAGCTCAAGACCATGGGCAGTCATTTTGATGATGCCGAGATAGACCGCCTGCTGAACGACAAGGAATCCAAAGCGCGGGAATGGATGCTGCCGGAAGAGCGCGCCGAATGCACCGGCCACTGGAGCGAGCGCCCGAATGAAACGCTGGATGTGTTCAGGATGTTCATTCTCATCTCCGGCGAATACCTGAAGGAATACCGCCACCTGTTCCCTAAGCTGGACGTGAAGAAGCAGTACCAGCTGGAAGCGTATCTGGCCGATGATTACCTGCTGGGCGCAAAGCTGCATGATGCCGACCATATCCGACCCTACTGGAAAGAATCCTACGAGCCGGTGCCCTCTGAATTCTGCGGCAATGCCCTGCCCGAGAATCTGGCGGTGATCAATGCAGCTGCCCGCCGTGGTTTCATTCATCTTCTCCGCAACATGGGCAAGAGCACCAATCCGGCCCTGTTCGTCAACCGGGAGATGATGGAATACGACGCACTGGAAGAAACAGAAGTCATCCTGCCAGACAACCAATACGACTACGTGGCCACACTCGGCAGCAATGCCAAGCCGGTCGACATGCTGCAATTCCCGAATTATTCCCCGCAAATCATCAGCTTCATGGCTTATCTGGACGAACGCGCCGACGTGGAGTCTGGTATCCCCAAGTATGCACTGGGGCAGGCGGTCGGTCTCCCGTCCGCATTGCGCACCACCGGCAGTCTCACGGTGATGATCAACAATGCCCTTAAAACCATCACCAGCCGGGTGTTCCGCATTGGAACGCGGGTAGTTGCACCTGCCATTCAGGATATTGTCGACTGGGTGATGGACCACTGGGACGAGGATTTCGTGAAGGTGGATGCCGAGGTGAATGTCAGGGGCATGGAAGGCATCGTCACCAAGGGGCTGGTGGTCAACAAGATTCAGGAGCTGCTCCAGTATCTGGCCCCGTTCCGCCAGACTGGCGAGATTCAGCCCGGCGTGATTTCTGCCCTGATCAACCGGTTCCTGCTGGAGGCCGGGATGGACGGTATGGACTTCCACAAACCGGAGCCAGACATTGCCAGAATATTGGGGCAGGTATCATCGCAGCAGGCCCCGGTACCACCGGGCATTGAATCCAACCAGCAGGCCGCATAAGGAGTAGCAGGATGGGAATATTGATCGACCTGAGTCAGGGCTGTAAAACACTGGCCTTCCCGGAAAGACAGCCCTATGCGCTCATGACCCCGGTAGATGGAACGCGAATATTTGTATCGTTCCGCGCCTCAAAGCCGAATGTGTCTGATGTATCGATGGAAAGTTGGCCGGCTGCCGGGGTTATTCAGTATATGGCAGTACCGGGGAGCTGGCCGGATTGTGAGGTGCCGGATGAGGCACTGGCCGGTGCCAGCCTCAACCCGAAAGTGATCCGTGAGCAGGTGCTGCTTCCTGATACTGCAAATTGTCCAGCGCCATCTTCCGGGACCGGCTGGTTAACCATTGTCCCGATTGAACCACAAGGACTGTGTGACAGCCTGTGCAGTGCCGGCGGCGATCTGCAGGCCGGGGACCAGGGGGTGACCCGGATGGCATTTTTCATGGCCCTGGCGGAGGCCGGGTACAAGAAAAGCCGGTTGTTGGCGATTGCAAAGAAACAGCCGGCGGCTGACCGGCTCAGGGCTGAAATGCTGGTGGCGGAAGGGATTGAGTTCCGGCGCAATGATGCATTGCTGGCCCGCCTGCTGGCGGAGCTGGGGCTGGATGCCGCTGCCATCGATGCGCTGTTTGTTGCCGCTGCCAATGACCGGTGATGCGTGGCCATTCGCTTCCTGTGTGAAGCCCGCCGACTCCGGTTAGCGGGCTTTTTGTTTGATCGGTTACAGGAGCCCGTGCCGAGCCAGCTTGGTGCGGATCGTGGTCCGGTTGATGCCCAGCTTCCGGGCCATCAGGG
>JAGRJD010000061.1 GCA_020442915.1 Thiothrix sp.
GCCATGAGCGCGTTGCGTAGTATTCAAAAGCTGCCTGAACTGGTTAAATCATTTTTTAAACAGCCTGAGTGCCAATATATTCTCGGCTGACAATACTTTTAGAAAGGTTAGTATATGCGGTCGTCCTGTATGGCAGGCGAGCGTCCGTGAAATTGCCGGGCTTTGGGTGTACATTGTGTGTGCGTCAGCTGTATTTTGTGGCCAGACAGCACAAAGCCTTCCGTTTCCGGAAGGCTTCAAGTTTGGCTTATTGTTTTTGGTATGCCCCTGGTCATTGTCAGGCCCACCTGATCTTGTTGTTTTTCATGATTTTTGTTGTTTTTATGTCTGCCATGTTACGGGTGGGGCATGAATTCTTCCTGAACCAGATTGGTAAATTTTGTATCAGAATGACAGGTTTCCTGCCTACCGCCCCGGTTTTTTTTATTGATCTGAACTGCTAGGCTGCGCGTCTTGAGGTATTGTTAAGGATGAATGTGATGAAGGTCAGAACCCGTTTTGCTCCCAGCCCGACCGGCATGCTCCATATCGGTGGTGCACGCACAGCGCTGTTTTCCTGGCTGTATGCCCGCAGGACGGGGGGGGACTTCATCCTGCGTATCGAGGACACCGACCGGGAGCGCTCTACCCAGGCTTCGGTGGATGCCATTCTGGAAGGCATGCGCTGGCTCGGGCTTGAGCATGATGAAGGGCCGTTTTATCAGACGCAGCGTTTTGACCGGTATCGTGAGGTAGTGCAGCAGCTGCTGGACAATGGCCAGGCCTATTACTGCTATTGCAGCAGGGATGAGCTGGAGCAGATGCGGGCGGCACAGATGGCACGCAGGGAAAAACCGCGTTATGACGGGCGCTGGCGTGACAGTACAGAAGCGCCGCCGCCGGGTGTGGAGCCGGTGGTGCGTTTCAAGAATCCGCTCACCGGGGTGGTGGCATTCGAGGATCAGGTGCGTGGTCGCATTGAAGTCAGCAATGCCGAGCTGGATGACCTGATCATTGCCCGCTCTGACGGTACCCCGACCTATAATTTCACCGTGGTGGTGGACGATATCGACATGGGCATTACCCATGTGATCCGGGGTGATGACCATATCAACAACACCCCGCGCCAGATCAATATCATGCATGCCCTGGGGTATGAGCCGCCGGTGTTTGCGCATGTACCCATGATCCTGGGACCGGATGGCCAGCGCCTGTCCAAGCGTCATGGTGCTGTGGGCGTGATGCAGTATCGTGATGACGGTTACTGTCCCGAAGCATTGCTGAACTATCTGGTGCGTTTGGGCTGGTCGCACGGGGATCAGGAAATCTTTTCACGCCCGGAAATGATCGCAGCTTTTTCACTGGAGGCCATCAACCGGGCACCTTCCAGCATCAACCCCGACAAACTGGTGTGGTTGAACCAGCATTACCTCAAAACCCTGCCGCTGGCACGGGTGCTGGCGGAGCTGGAGTGGCATGTGGCGGCACAGGCACTGGACCTGTCTGCCGGGCCGGACTGGGCGGATGTGGTTGCCGTGCAGCGTGAGCGGGTCAGAACGCTGGTTGAGCTGGTCGCTGCCAGCCGCTGTTTTTATGAGGAACCATCCGGTTATGATGAAACGGCGGCGGCCAGGCAGTTCCGGCCCGAAACAGCCGGGTATCTGGAGACTGTGCAGGTGGAGCTGGCCGGGCTGGCTGGCTGGACCGATACCGCATTGCACGATGCCATTGCCCGCGCCTGTGACAGACTCGGCATCAAACTGGGCAAGGTGGGTCCGGCCCTGCGTCTGGCCCTGACCGGTGGCAGCTCTTCACCTGCGCTGGAAATCACCCTGCACCTGATCGGTCGGGAGCGCAGTCTGGCGCGCATTGGGCGGGCTGTTGCCTTTGTGAAAAATCTTCCGGGCAAGGCTTGACATCAGGGGGCGGTTAACGCAGAATGCGCGTCTTCCTTGAGTGGGGCTATAGCTCAGCTGGGAGAGCGCTACACTGGCAGTGTAGAGGTCAGCGGTTCGATCCCGCTTAGCTCCACCATCTGATTGGCTGGTCTTTGCAATGACAGGTTATATGCAATGATTAAGTTAAGTCAGACAGGTTTGTTGATTGGTTTGTTGATGACACTGGTAAGCCTGATTGCGGGTTTTTACCTGATGTTCAATGAAATGGATCAATGGGCGAAATATTGTTTTATGTCGGTTCCGGTTGGCTTTATGCTTGTTTTTGTCAGCTTGGTGTCGATTGTCATGTTTTCGCCTTCACAGAGTGAAGATAATTAGGTTGTTCTGTCCCCATCGTCTAGAGGCCTAGGACATCGCCCTTTCACGGCGGTAACCGGGGTTCGAATCCCCGTGGGGACGCCATCTGATCAATCCGAAACCTTATCTCTGTGTCCCCATCGTCTAGCGGTTAGGACATCGCCCTTTCACGGCGGTAACCGGGGTTCGAATCCCCGTGGGGACGCCATCTTTTTTTGAACAAATCCCTTGTTCTGCCCTCCAATATCCTGACCGGTTTCATGCCAGAACGCAGCGCTGGTGCATTGTTCACATGCACTCGGCAGTCCGGCTGTTTATAATGGGTCCGGCTTTTTCCCGTCAACTCAGTCTCGGAGTCCCTTCATGATCACAGGCATTATGCGCTTGATGTGGTTTCTTTGCTGCCTGCTGGCCTTTTCCGGCGTTTTTTCGTCGACCACCATGGCGGCAGCTGATGCCAAACCGGCACAGCCGTCCTATACCAACGAAGAGCTGCTGACCCGGATGCTGGTGGTTGATGCCTCCGAGCAGGTACTGGATGCCGTACCGGCTCTGGCTGTGACCTTTTCCCAGGACCTGGACCCCAAAGCCTCTTTTGACACCTATTTCACCGTGACCCAGGGGGGCAAGGCAGTCAAGGGGGGGTGGGTCATGGCGACTCATCCCCGGCGCCTGTACTTTTCCGCTATTGAGCCGGACCTGGAATACCGCATCCAGATCCGGCCCGGCATCAGTTCCCGTTCCGGGCTGCAACTGAAACAATCGGCTGATTTCACCCTCAAGACCCGCAGCATTACGCCGGTCTATGATTTCGCCACGCGGGGCAGCATCTTGCCGGTACGGCTGACCGGCGGCTTGCCGGTGCGGGTGATCAACGTCCCGGAGCTGGATGTGGAGTTTCTGCGTGTCAAGCCGGACCAGCTTCAGCAGGTGTTGAAAACCCTGTCACTGGATCAGTCGATCAGCAACTGGCAGCTGGATGAAATTCATGCGGTTTCCGAGAGTGTGTTCACCAACCGCTATGTGACCGGTGCACGCCATAATGCCCGTGAAACCCTGCTGTTGCCGGTGGAGTCGATCGAGGCTTTAAAGGCACCGGGAGTCTATTTCGCCATCATGCGTCAGCCGGGACGGTTTGCCGAGAATGCCTATCGGATAACGCACTTTCTGGTGACGAATGTGGGGTTGCATGCCCGCCTGTATGCCGGGCGGCTGGAGGTGTTTGCCCATGCCCTGGACAGTGGCAAGGCTATTCCCGGGGTGGCGCTGACCCTGGCCGGGGAGAAGGAGACCCTGACCGCGACGACCGATGCGGATGGAGTGGCAGCCTTTGAGCAGCGACCCGAGGGGGCTTTGCTGCTGACTGCCCTGCAGGAAGGTGAGGGCGGTTTTGCATTCCTGGATCTGCGGCAGCCGGCACTGGACCTGTCCGAATACGCGGTCAGTGGCCGCACCGACCAGGCTGTCAAACCCTTTATCTACAGCCCCCGTGATCTGTACCGTCCGGGTGAGTCGGTTGATCTTTCCATTCTTCTGCGCAACCGTGACGGCCTGCCGGAGGCTATCCGCAGTCTGGACCTGCAGGTGTTGCGCCCGGATGCCAAACTGCTGGGTGAGTACACATTGGGCACCCGGTATGAAGAGCTGGGTTATTTCGAGCATTCCGTGAAAATTCCGGCTGATGCACCCACCGGATTGTGGCGGGCCGAGCTGCGTCTGGGAAAGCAGGACAAGCAGGTGCTGGGAAGTCTGGCTTTCCATGTAGAGGATTTCATGCCCGAGCGGATGAAACTCAGCCTGAGCACGGATGATACCCTGCTGAGCCGGGGTGAAAAGCTGGTGATTTCTGCCCGGGGTGATTACCTGTATGGCGCACCGGCTGCCGGTGACCGGCTGGCTGCAGTACGCACGTTGGCACTGGACCGGCATCCGCTGTCGGAGCTGGCCGATTTTTACTTCGGCAATCCGGCGGATCAGTCCCTGTTGCAGCCTGAAGAGCTGCCGGAGAAAAAACTGGATGAGAGCGGTGCCACCTTTCTGGAACTGCCGGCCCTGTCCGATGCCATCGGCTCTCCGCTCAAGATCACGGTGACGGCCAGTCTGAGCGAGCCGGGAGGGCGGGTGGTGACACGCAGTCTGGATGAGCGTTTCTGGCCGGTACAGAATCTGGTCGGGATCCGTCCCCTGTTCCGGCATGATCGGACCGAAAGCGATGCTGAAGCCCGTTTCGAGGTTGTCCGCGCCAATGCCGATGGTGTGCTGCAGGCTGGCGAAAAACTGTCTGCCACACTGGTGCGTGAGGAGCATGAGTATTACTGGGAGTATAACGACCAGGAGGGCTGGAAACGGCAAGAGGTGCGCAATGAGTATCCGGTAACACGCCAGCCCCTGACGCTGGCGGCGGGGCAGAAGGGTGAGGTGGCATTCAAGGTCGGCTATGGCCGTTACCGCCTGGAGGTGGAGGACGGTGATACCCAGCTCAAGGCAGTATATGCGTTTTCTGCCGGCTGGGTCGGTGATGATGGCGGACAGGCAACCCGTCCCGACCAGATTGAGCTCAAACTGGACAAGGCGGCCTACCGTGAAGGCGATACGGCACGTCTGACCATCCGTCCACCGGCAGCGGGTGAGGCGGTGGTGGCGGTTGAGAGTGACCATTTGTTGTGGAGCCAGCCGCTCAGCCTGCCGCCGGCGGGTACCGAGGTCGAAATTCCCCTCGGGACCGGCAGTGACTGGGCCCGGCATGACCTTTATGTGTCGGTGGTGTCATTCCGTCCCGCCGACAGTAACCAGAAGATTGCTCCCAACCGTGCACTGGGACTGCTCCACCTGCCGCTGGACCGCAGTGACCGGCGCATGGAGCTGAGTATCAGCGCCCCGGAAAAGGCGTTACCGGAAAAGCCGGTCACTGTCAGTGTACAGGCTAAGGGGCTGGAAGGGCAGAAAGCCATTCTGACCCTGTCGGCAGTGGATGCCGGGGTGCTCAATATCACCCGCTTCAAGACCCCGGACCCGTTTGGCTATTATTTTGATCGTGAAGCCTACGATGTGGATATTCATGATGATTATGGCAGGATCATCGAATCCGTGGATGGCAGGGTATTGAGCCAGCGCTTTGGGGGGGATGCCCCGGTGGGGCTGGCCGGGGGGGCACTGGCACGTGCCGATGTGCAGATTGTCTCCCTGTTTCGGGGAGCGGTTGCGTTTGATCCGGAAGGCAAGGCCGACATCGAGGTAAATGTTCACGCCACTGCATA
>JAGRJD010000192.1 GCA_020442915.1 Thiothrix sp.
ACTGGGCCAGTGCAATCACATCCATATAACCCTCAACCACCAGCAGGCGCTCCAGCTGGCGTGTGGCCTGTCGGGCCTCATACAGACCGTACAGTTCCGAGCCCTTGTGGAACAGCTCGGTTTCCGGCGAATTGAGGTATTTCGGTCCCCCCTCACCCATGATGCGCCCCCCGAACCCGATCACCCGCCCGCGCCGGTCCCGGATCGGAAACATCAGCCGTGCCCGGAAACGGTCATAGACCCGCCTGGCCTCATTGCTGGCCAGCATGCCGGCAGCCTGCAGCCGCTCCTGTCCGAACCGGCCACCAAAGCGGCCCAGCAACACCTCCCAGCCATCCGGGGCGAACCCGATGCCGAAACGCTCCAGCATGGCCTGATCCAGCCCGCGCTGAACCGTATAAGCCAATGCCTGTGGTGTTTTCTGCAGCTCGGTACGGTAAAAATCCATCACTGCCTGCAGCAGCTCATAAAGATTGTGATCCTGCTTCTGTGCCTTGCGCGTTGTCCGGCCCCGACCCTCCTGCTCGCGCGGTACCGCCATTCCAAGCTGTGCAGCCAGGGATTCAATCGCCTCCACATACTCCAGATGTTCGTATTCCATTAAAAAGTTGATTGCCGAGCCATGTACACCGCACCCAAAACAGTGATAAAACTGTTTGCCGGGACTCACGGTAAAGGACGGGGTCTTCTCGTTGTGAAACGGACAACAGGCCATGTATTCACGCCCCGCCCTTTTCAGGGGAACTCTGGCATTGATGATGTCAACGATATCAATGCGTGCAAGCAGCTGATCGATGAACTCACGAGGGATTCTGCCGGTCATGGGTTGTCAACAAAACTCCATAAAATGTGGACAAACAGGCTGGTGACTCTGGCAATTGTCAGCAATCCGATTAATAATAGCGACCCCTTTTTTGTCGCCTGCAGGTTTCGATGAAGTACTCAGAACTACCCGCCGAGCAGGGTCTGTATAATCCTGCCTATGAACATGACGCTTGTGGCATGGGCTTTGTCGCCCATCTGAAAGGCGTCAAATCCGCCCGGATCGTGCAACAGGCCCTGAATATCCTGACCAACATGGAACACCGGGGTGCTGTCGGCAGTGAAGTCAACACAGGCGACGGGGCCGGCATCCTGATCCAGATTCCGGACCGGTTCCTGCGCCGCGAGTGTGGCAAACTCGGCTTTGAATTGCCAGCACCGGGTGATTATGCCGTCGGTATGGCTTTCCTGCCCCAGGATACCGCCCAGCGCCAGGATGCCGAGGCCACCATCAACCGCATCGTTGCCGAAGAGGGACAGACCCTGCTCGGCTGGCGTGATGTACCGGTCAACCCCGCTCCGATCGGACCTTCAGCCCGGAAAAGCATGCCTTTCATGCGCATGATTTTCATCGGCAAAGCAGCGGATGTGGAAGCCGGCATCGCCTTTGAGCGGCGTCTGTACCTGATCCGCAAGCGCGCCGGCAGCGCGATCAATACCAAACAGCATTCTGGCTATGTCTACTTCCCCAGTGTCTCATCCCGCACCCTGGTGTACAAGGGCATGCTCACCACTGAACAGGTCGGGCAGTTCTATCCCGACCTGTCCGACCCGGAAGTGGAAAGTGCGATTGCCATGGTGCACTCACGGTTTTCCACCAACACCTTCCCCAGCTGGGAACGGGCACACCCGAACCGCTACCTGATCCACAATGGTGAAATCAACACCATCCGGGGCAACCACAACTGGATGGATGCGCGCGAAGCCATCATCGGTACAGATGTTTTCGGTGACCAGCTGCAAGAAACCTACCCGATCGTGCGCCCGGACGGCAGTGATTCGGCGCGTCTGGACAATGCCCTGGAGTTTCTGTACCTGACGGGTTACTCACTGCCGCATGCCATGATGATGATGGTTCCGGAGCCCTGGGCCAATCATGAAAACATGAGCGCGGAAAAACGGGCCTTCTACCAGTTTCACAGCTGCCTGATGGAGCCTTGGGATGGGCCTGCCGCCATGTGCTTCACGGATGGGTCCCAGGTGGGTGCCATTCTGGACCGCAACGGCCTGCGTCCGTC
>JAGRJD010000062.1 GCA_020442915.1 Thiothrix sp.
TTGAAACCTTGATGGAGCAAGGTTTGCAAATGATCACCAAGGTGCGCAAGAACATGAAAAACCAACTGCTGCCCCTGGAGGACAAACTATTGCTGCGCCAGCGGGCGCTGATTGAAACGGTCAATGACCAACTGAAAAATATCTCACAGATTGAGCATACCCGGCACCGTAGTGTCGCCAACTTCATGGTCAACCTGATCTGTGGGTTGATTGCCTATACATGGCAACCGAAAAAACCGTCCTTGAAATGGGCGATGCAAGACGACTGCCTTGTCGCGGCGTAGGGCTTAAGCAAAACTCAGGTTTTTTAGGCAAACTGAGCCTGGAGCCTTCCCGTTCAAACGGGTTGATACAGCGGTGTCGGATGGAGGGCATCATGGCGGGGCCATTCCCGCTCTGCCATGCTGATACTGCGCAAACCTGCCCAGGTAGCGGCATCCGGCAAGGTGGACAAGTCTTCCGTTATCCAGTAGCAACGGATTTCCAGACGGCCATGATCCTGGTCAATGGCTTCGGCATAACTGTAGGGAACAGCCTTGAAGCCCTGTTGTTGTGTCGTCGTGAAGTCATCATCCACCGCCTCGTGCAAATGGCTTTGATTCCCTTTCAAACCCATGGCATAGTCGCCTTGTTGGAACCTGATCTGCTCCGCAATCGCACGCTGGCACCCCATGGCATCCAGTGTCACGATGCAACCTTTAAGTTTCAGCAAAGCCAGTAATTTGAGAATGGCATTGATTTCAAAGGACTTTTCGTCAGTGGTCTCTTGTGCCAGAACCAGACGGTTTTCGCAGGCCCAGGCGGTCACCATGCGCAGCGGGTTGCTGCCACTGGCGCGGGCGCGGGAACCCCGGGCGGTCTTGCCATCGACCGCAATGATCTCCGCCGCTTCCTGCCTGACCGCTTGGGTCCAACTCATAAAGCACTCGCGGAATTTGGCCGGCGACTGCGGGTCGCTTGTTGCGATCCATACGCGGATATTCAAGACAGGCAAAGTGATCAAGCAGGCTGGCACTCATCTGATGGCTCCGGTTCAAAACCCATGGTGTCGCCAACTTCACTGTTTCTTCACAAGTCTATGTGCGGTCGCCTTGGCCTGCCATAACCCGTTATCCCTCCAATCTGCACTATCATGACCGGTATCCTTATTACCGGAACCGGACTGGACCTTGAGGCCATGAAAAACTACGGCTCTTTGGGATTTCCTGTAGTCAAGCACAAGATGTAGTATTCAGCAGGGTCAGATACCCGATTCACTCCTGAAAGTAAAAAAGCCTGCAGGGTTGCTTTGCGCAAGTTGTTTAAGACACTTACTATGTAGCGGTGTGAATAGCGGTAACAGACAGGTTCTATGCCATCGGTTCCGGGTCGGTGTGGTGCTTGTCAATGCGTGGCAACAGCAGCAGGGGGGCATAAACCCATAACAGTACAATGAAGGCCGCCATCCAGATCAGCTGTGCTGCCAGCATCCACACCGCATAATATTGCGGCAGCCACCAGGCCGGCAGCACCCGTATCACGGTTCCGGCAGCCAGCAGTGCCAGCGCGGTTCCGGTCCCGGCAGGCGGGGCGAAGGCATTGCGTCCGGTATGGGCCAGGGTCACACGGGCCAGCAGGCCCATGCTGGCCAGACCGATACCGCCATAGCCGAAGGCATGCAGGGCGACCCAGGGACTGGTGCCGACGGCCAAGGTCAGAAATTTGAGCAGAAAACCGAATACAATCCAGGCATATGCCAGATACAGCACCCACAGCAGCGGATGCTGCCACAGGCTGTGGTGATACCAGCCCTGTATGCGGGTGGCATGGATGACAAACAGGACCAGCGCCAGGATTACGCTCAGATAGGCAGCGAAGGGATGGCTGATGGTGACGGCGATGATGTCCGCACCGGCAAACACCACAAATACACCGACCCCGAGCCGGTCCAGCCAGCGATTGCTGCGGGCCCTGAAACCGTCGCGCACGGTATTTTCAATAAAATGCGGTACCACCTGGCCGCCCAGGGTCAGCAGTAACCCCAGCAGCAGATAAAAACCCAAGTACAGGCCGGCCTGCAGACCGGGCTCCCAGACCTGCATCAGGCCGAGATGAAACAGCAGGCTGGCCGGCAACAACAGGATGGCCTGTCCCGGCAGGGCCAGCTGTTTCCATGTGTGCAACCCCAGGAGCGGGCGGGCAGTCAGTACCAGCAGCCCGAGCAGAAACAGGCTTTCCGCCAGTGCCGGAAGCCAGAGTGGCAGTCCGGGAATCAGGGGCAGCAGGCGGGCCAGCAACCAGAGCAGCACCAGGGTCAGCAGCACAGGGCCACGGGCAGCCGGCAGGCCGGTGCGGTTCCTCACCACTGTAAGCAGAAACCCGGCCAGTACGGCAGCACTGTAGCCGAACACCATTTCATGCCCGTGCCAGGCCGGCAAGGGGTAATCCGGGTGCAGCAGTGGCTGTCCGAAGCTGTAGGCCAGTATCCACAACAGGCCGAGCACAATGGCGGCAAGGATGGCCGACAGGAAAAACGGGCGAAAGCCACGGCTGAGCAGTGCCGCCCCGGGCGGCAGGCGCTGGGGGAGAATGGTATCCATGGGGCAAGCTTCCTTGTGTCTCCGGACCAGTGTAACAGCCCGGAGCGGGAGCGCCCAGCCCCGTTCAGCAGGGTGTCGCCACAGTGAAGCACCTGAAATCATCAGGTGCTGTCACCCCCGTTTTTGCAACACCCTGTTCAGGGGGATGCTGCCTGCATCAGCTGGCCGGGTTTTCCAGCACCAGCACACCGGCCCCGGTATTGGAGATCGGCGCATGATAATGCTTGTGGACCACATTGACTTTCGGGGCCAGCGCACCACGCATCACCAGCCACATGATGACTTCAATACCCTCGGTGCCGGCTTTTTCCATGAGTTCGGTATTGGAGAAACGCGTCATCCATTCCGGATCGTGAATGATGTGCTCCATGCATTCGAGATCGAAATCCACGTCGATGATGCCGGCGCGCTCACCCTGAAGCTGATGCGACAGGCCACCGGTACCGAAGATCACCACCTTGAGGTCTTCCGGGTAGGATTCGATAGCCTTGCCCAGCGCCTTGCCCAGCTGGTAGCAGCGTCGGGCCGATGTGAGTGGGTGCTGCACGGTATTGACCGCCAGCGGAATGGCCTTGACCGGCCAGTTGGGCAGGTGCCGCCACATCAGCGCCATCGGCGTCACAAAGCCATGATCCACCAGCATCTCCTGACAGGTGGTCATGTCGAAATCCTGATTGATCAGTGACTCAGCCAGATGCCAGGAAAACGGCGCATCCCCCTCAAAGGATGCCAAGGTCGGTATCCCCCAGCCCTCATCGGCATTTTCATAGTGATCGGCGCAACCGATGGCAAAGGTCGGCACCTGATTCAGGAAGAAGTTGAGGCCATGGTCGTTGTAGACCACGATGGCAATGTCCGGATCAACCTTTGCCAGCCATTCCTTGACCGGCTCATAGCCATCAAAAAACCGTTTCCAGTACGGCTCCTGCTCCAGTCCTTTGGCCATGGCGTTACTGATGGCCGGGATATGGGATGTGGTGACGCCGCCGACGATTCTAGCCATGCCAGTAGCCTCCTTTCTGTTGCAGTTTATCGGTGAACCCCGTGGCGTTCCGGTCCAGAATGGCCTGAAACTCCGGGGTGGTGATGCCCTGGAATGCCGCACCGGCATCCTGGACGTTCATGCCATGAAACACGGCAATTTTGGCCAGATAATAGACATTGCCCCCCAAGTGCAGCAGTTTGAGAAAATCCCCGCCCAGTACTGCTTCGCGCTGTTCGTCGCTCAAGCCGTACTTGCGGCAGTAGGCGTCCATGTCACGGGCGAATTCCTCCCGGTTTGCCGCGCTGTTAAAGGAAAAGGCCATCCGGTTCAGGGCGTAACCGGCGTGAGAACGCTGGCCATCGAACACATAGGTGCCCGGAATATTTTCATAATCATGAGGTTGCCAGACCATATACTCCTCCTGTCAATGTTGGCGATAAGGCGTGGAGAGTAGTATCGCAGGCCGTGAAACCTGCCTGAATGACGCTTTCACAGGTATAATGGGATTTTTGCAAACTTTTACGGTGTGGTCGCCTCATGAGCCCAGCAGCGCCCAAAGCACCTGTCGTGCGCATCTACGGGGAAAATCAGGAGCAGGACAACCCGGATTTCCTGCACGTCGAGCTGCTGCTGGAACGCAGCAGCCGGCATGAATTCAAAATCCGTCCCCATCGCCATAATGGACTGCACCAGCTGTTTTTTCTGAGTACCGGCAGCGGGGTGGCGCATCTGGACGGGGAGGAAACCTGCTTGCAGGCACCCTGCCTGCTGGTGGTGTGCGAGATGTGCGTGCACGATTTTCAGTGGGAGCCGGCGGTCAGTGGTCATGTCCTGACCCTGGCCCGCCCCCTGTGCCAGCGCCTGGAGCAGCACCTGCGCACCCCGTTGCAGGCCCTGACACAGACCCGGCTTTATACGCTGGATGCACCGGCACTGACCGGGCTCACCCAGCTGTTTGAACAGCTGCTGGTGGAGTACCAGCGTCAGGCACCGGCACGGATTGCGGCGCTGGAGGCCCTGCTCAGCCTGCTGCTGGTGCGGCTGGCCCGTCTGGGCGAGCGCAGTCACCCGGCCCGTGAGGAAAGCGGGCGCAGCGGGCGTTACCTGCAGGCTTTCGGTGCACTGATCGAGACCCACCATCAGCAGCAGCAGCCGGTCAGTTTTTATGCCGAACGGCTGGGTATCACCCCGACCTACCTGAATGCCTTGTGCCGGGAACTGAGCGGGCAGTCGGCACTGGCACTGATCCATGGCCGCCTGCTGGTGGCGGCCAAGCGCAGCCTGATCTACTCCGATACCGGCATCAGTGAAATCGCCTGGGCACTGAACTTCTCCGAGCCGGCTTATTTTTCACGATTTTTCAAGCGCCTGACTGGCCTGTCACCGCGTGAATTCCGGGAGCGGCATGGACGGATGGAGTATATGGTGGCCGGCTAATGGGCGCTGCTCAGCGACTCAGGGTGCGGCGCACGGCCTCCTTCCAGCCGGCGTATTTCCGGGTCCGCAAGGCGGCATCCATGCCCGGCTCAAAGCGCCGTTCCAGCGACCATTGGCGCGCGAATTCCGCCGGCTCCGGCAGCAGGTTGCGCTGCAGCCCGGCCAGATAGGCTGCCCCCAGCGCGGTGGTTTCCAGAACCTGCGGACGATCCACCGGGCTGTCCAGCATGTCGGCCAAAAACTGCAGGGTCCAGTCGGAGGCCGTCATTCCCCCGTCCACACGCAGTACGGTATCCGCTTCGCTCAGGGCCGTGCTGTCGGCCTGCATGGCCTCCAGCAGGTCGCGGGTCTGGTAGCCTACGCTTTCCAGGGTGGCACGGGCCAGTTCTGCCGGCCCGGTATTGCGTGTCATGCCGAACAGCGCCCCACGGGCCTCCGGGTCCCAGTAAGGCGCTCCCAGTCCGACAAACGCCGGCACCAGATAGACCTGCTGGTGCGGGTCGGCGGTTTGTGCCAACGTCTGGGTTTCACGGGCTTCCCGGATCACTTTCAGGCCATCACGCAGCCACTGCACCGCCGCCCCGGCGATGAAGATGGAGCCTTCGAGCGCATACACCGGCTGGCCGTTGAGCTGGTACGCGATGGTGGTGAGCAGGTTATTGTGCGAGTTCACCGCCATCCCGCCGGTATTCAGCAGCGCAAAACAGCCGGTGCCATAGGTGGATTTCATCATGCCGGGCTGAAAACAGGCCTGTCCGACAGTAGCGGCATGCTGGTCGCCGGCCACTCCGCAGATGGGAATCGCGGCTCCGAACAGGGTTGGATCGGTGTGGCCGAAATCAGCGGCACAGTCATGCACTTCCGGCAGCAGGCTGGCCGGAATGCCGAATTTTGCCAGCAGTTCGGCACTCCACTGGCGCTTGTGGATATTGAACAGCAGGGTGCGGCTGGCATTGGTGGCATCCGTGGCATGTACCCGGCCTCCGGTCAGGTGCCAGATCAGCCAGGTGTCCACCGTGCCCATGCACAGCTGCCCGGCTTCCGCTTTTGCACGGGCACCAGCCACGTTTTCCAGCAGCCAGCGTACCTTGGTGCCACTGAAATAAGGGTCGGCCAACAGGCCGGTTTTCCGGTGGATGATCTGCTCCCAGCCTTCATCCCGCAACTGCTGGCAATAGCCGGCGGTGCGGCGATCCTGCCAGACAATGGCATTGTGAACCGGCTGGCCGGTGGCCCTGTCCCACACGACCACGGTTTCACGCTGGTTGGTGATGCCGATGCCGGCCACCTCGGTCGCCGGAATCCCGGCCTGCTGCAGTGCACGGCGGAAGGTATCCAGGGTGGTATTAAGCAGGTCCTGCGGATCATGCTCGACCCAGCCCGATTGCGGATAGTGCTGGGGAAACTCCTGCCTGGCACTGGCCAGTGGCTGCAGCTGCTCATGGAAGACAATGCTGCGGGTGGAGGTGGTTCCCTGATCAATGGCAACAAGGTAGCGGGGCATGGTTTTCTCCTCCTCGGGTTTCATGCGGTGGTGTCATGGTATACTGAAATGCCATCCATTACTGCCTGTTAATGACCGGACGACTGCCATGACACTTGCCATTCTGCTGGACCAGAAATACACCTATGGCCACTACCGCCAGTGGCCGCAAGCGGAGCGTTGGGAGCTGATCGAAGGGGTTCCCCATGCCATGACCGCACCTTCGCGCCGGCATCAGGAAACCGTGTTTGAGCTGGCCGGCCAGATTCGTAACCAGCTGCTGGAGGCTGATTGCAACGGCTATGTCGCCCCGTTTGATGTACGCCTGCCGGAGGGCACCGAGACCGATGACCGGATTGAGACGGTGGTGCAGCCGGACCTGCTGGTGGTGTGTGACCCGGACAAGCTGGATGATCAGGGTTGCCGGGGGGCACCGGACTGGATCATTGAAGTCACTGCACCGTCAACAGCCGTTACGGACCTGAACCGCAAGCGTGATCTGTACCAGCATCACGGGGTCAGGGAATACTGGATTGTGCATCCGCTGGAGCACTGGGTCATGGTCTACCTGCTGGATGCGGCCGGCGCTTATGGCAAGCCACAGGTTTTCAGCATGGAAGCACCGGTGGCGGTGCAATGTCTGCCCGGTATCGTGATTGACTGGGAGCGGGTCTCGGGCTGAGTGCGCCAGGCTCCTGCACGCACCGGCTGTCTGCGGGGATGGCCGGAAAAAAAGGGACCGACCGGAGCCGGTCCCCCCACAGGGAAAACATCCCGTCCAGCCGCCCCTGTCAGGGGGGCTGGTGTCATCCGGTCTCAGCCGTTCTGTGGCCTGGGCTCTGAGTCGGCTGCGTTGAACGGCTCAGGGCGGGGCGTATCGTTGTTGGAGGGGGGCAGGATCGGCAGTTTCAGGTCAGGCTGCGTGCCGGTCAGTGTCTTCAGGAAAGCCACGATGTCAGCCGTCTCATCCGGGGTGAACTGGCGGCCCAGCTGGATTCTGCCCATGATGGCGACTGCATCTTCCAGGGTCTTGGCCGCACCATCATGAAAATAAGGGTAGGTCAGTTCAACATTACGCAGGGTCGGCACCTTGAACTTGAAACGATCCGCCTCGTCTTTGGTGACACCTTCAAGACCCAGCTCCGGGCTGTCGGTTTTATAGGCTTCCACCACCCCCATCTTCTGGAAGCTGTTGCCACCCACTGCAGTACCATTGTGACAGGCAACGCAGCCGCTGCCCTTGAACAACTGATAACCTTTCAGCTCCTGATCATTCAGGGCGGTATCATCGCCCTTGAGCCACAGATCAAAGCGTGAATCCGGTGTGACCAGGGTTTTTTCAAAGGCGGCGATGGCATCCGTTACCATCTGGATGTCAATGGTGTCCTTGCCATACACGCCCTTGAACGCATCCCGGTATTGCGGAATCGAGTCCAGTACCCTGACAGCCAGCTCGTGCGAAAAGGCCATCTCCTTCGGGTTGGCGATGGGGCCGCCCGCCTGTTCCTGCAGGTCCTTGGCGCGACCATCCCAGAACTGGGCCAGGTTCATGCCGGAATTGAGCACGGTCGGGGCGTTGATCGGTCCCCGCTGCCAGTGATCACCAATGGAGCTGGTCAGGTTGTCCGTCCCGCCCATGCTCAGGTTGTGACAGGTATTGCAGGAAATGGCTCCCGATTTGGACAGGCGCGGATCAAAGTACAGTTTTTCACCCAGGGCTGCCTTGGCTGTTGCAGCGGCATCCGCAGGGACATAAGGTGCGAGGGGTTGAATAGGCTCATTGCGGACGGCTGTTTCAGCCAGGGTAATACCCGCACAGGCCGCAAGAGTCAGGATGAGCAGTGACTGCCTGGCTTTCATTTTCATCATCTCCTTGATTTGTGTGAAAGCGTTATGCACGGGACAACGGGGGAAGTTCCGGAGTCCGGGTCGGTTGGCTCCATTTCAGCGAAGCCTGACAGGCAGGGAAATCCGGCATATGTCCCAAGGCTCTGGGGCATATGTACCGGAGCGGGAGCAACTGGCTGATGTATATGGCAATGCCTGCGGGGGAAATCGGCAGGGTTTGTGGTAGATTGACGACCAGCATGCAGCGGTCGGCCCTGTCCCGCAGGCAGGGCCGACCGTCAGCGTCAAAGCAGCCGGATCAGCTTTCCCAGGACTTGGTCAGCTCGTCATAGTCCACGGTTTCCGGGGCGGGCTTTTCATTTTCCAGTCTGGGCTTGGGGGCACCGGGTGCGGCCAGCCACTCTGCCGGGTCTTTGGACTCATTGAGTCTGGGGCCGAGATCGCCCTGAACACCACTGCGTTCCAGTCGCTCCAGCACTTTCTCCTGAGCTTCACACAGGGCGTCCAGGGCTTCCTGGGCGGTCTTGGCACCGGAGGAGGCATCGCCGATGCTCTGCCACCACAACTGTGCCAGTTTCGGATAATCCGGCACTATGCACCTCCCGGCCCACAACTTTGGAGACCTGCTCCAGAACCAGACTCATGTTGTCCCTCCTCCCGACCAGTCCGGCGGACTGATCCTCCGTATCATGCTGTTGGGATGACCCGGAAGTCCGGGTGACAGGGGTCGTCCTCTCCCGACCCGGCTGCCTGATTGCTGCTTTAAACCGCCACTTTAGCACGCCGGGCGGGGTAACAGGCAGTAAACCAGTCCCGGAAGGCATCCCGCTGTGCCGCGCTCATGTGTAAACCCAGCTTGCTCCGGCGCCACAGGATATCATCTGCCTGCCGTACCCACTCCTGCTGCACCAGAAATGCCACCTCGCGCTCGCTCAGGCCGGCCCCGAAAAGCCGCCCCATATCTTCGCTTTTTTTCGCATCCCCAAGCAACTCCCAGGCCCGCAGGCCGTAACGCCGGATCAGGGATGTCGCCCAGGGGGCATCCACAAACGGATAATCCTGCTGCAGCTGCCCTGTACGGGTGTCGAGCTCCTGCACGCTGAATTCGCCGCCGGGCAGTGCTGCCTGGGTGGTCCAGGCCGGACCGGCATGAGGTGCATAGGCCGTGAGCCTGTGCAGTGCATCCTCCGCCAGCCGGCGGTAGGTGGTGATCTTGCCACCGAAGATGTTCAGAAGCGGGGTTTTGCCATCCTCGTCCGTGACCTTGAGTACATAGTCACGGGTGGCTTCCTGTGCGGCACTGGCGCCGTCATTGTAGAGCGGACGCACGCCCGAATAGCTCCAGACCACAGCTCCCGTTTGAACCGGGGCCTTGAAGTAGGTGCTGGCGGATTCGCACAGGTACTGTATTTCAGCCTTGCTGATCATCACGGTATCCAGTGTGCCGGTATGATCCTGGTCTGTGGTGCCGATCAGGGTGAAGGCCTGCTCATAGGGAATGGCGAAGATGATGCGTCCGTCCGGATTCTGGAAAATATAGGCACGCTCATGTTCGTAAATTTTCGGGACCACGATATGACTGCCGCGCACCAGACGCACGTTGCTGTTCCCGGACGGCTGCAGCTGCGTGGTTTCCAGCACCTGATCCACCCAGGGGCCGGCAGCATTCACCAGCATCCGTGCCTGGATACTGCGGGTCTGGCCATTGTCCTGATCCGTCAGCGCCACCTGCCACAGGCCGTTTTCACGCCGGGCACGGGTGCAGCGGGTGCGGGTGAGAATGCCGGCACCACGCTTTGCCGCATCCAGTGCATTCAGCACCACCAGCCGCGCATCGTCGACCTGGCAGTCGGAGTACTCAAACCCCTTGCTGAAATCCGCGTTCAGCGGCCCCCCGGCAGGGTCGGTGCGCAGATTCAGGGTACGTGTTGCCGGCAGCAGCCTGCGTCCCCCCAGATGGTCATAGAGAAACAGCCCCAGACGCAGCAGCCAGGCCGGGCGCAGCCCTTTGTGATAAGGCAGGACAAAGCGCAATGGCCGGATGAGGTGCGGGGCGTTCCGCCACAGCACTTCCCGTTCGCTCAGGGCCTCACGCACCAGCCGGAACTCGTAATATTCCAGATAACGCAGCCCGCCATGGATGAGTTTGGTACTGGCCGAGGAGGTGCCCTGGGCCAGATCGCCCTGTTCAGCCAACATCACGCTCAGTCCACGTCCGGCAGCATCACGGGCGATACCGCAACCGTTGATGCCGCCACCGATGATCATCAGGTCGTGGATGGTGTCGGTGTGTTGATGACTGGCCATGGCTCTCCGCGGGTCCAAGCTTTGGAAGGCATTCAATATCTTCGTTTATTTTCGCTTTGTCAATATCTGTTTTCGCTTCTGAAGCCCAGAGTCTCAGATCAGGTGGTACGCTTGCAGCCGTTCAACACCCCCACACACTGACAGGCACATTCCCGTCCTGAAAGCCGGTTTTATGCCAGATTTTCGCATCCCAGCCCACGTCCGGGGCGCGGTTGAAAATCAGCAGGCAGGCTTCTTCACTGCCACAGCGGCGGGCATAATCAGCCACCTGACGTACACCGTCGGCAATGGTTTTATCAAGGCTGCCGTGCAGAATTTTCAGTTCCAGCACCACACGCTGCACTGCGCCATAAAAACCCTGCTGCGGGTCCAGCGGCCACTCCAGCAACAGGTCGGTGTATTTGCGTCCCAAAGCATATTCACGGTTGATGCGTCCGCCGCCATTGACAAGGCGCTGCAGAAAGGCCTGCAGAATCAGCTGCGGCCCGGCCTCCCTGAACGGCAGGCCCTGCAGCCAGATGTCGGAATGCTCGCGGAAAAACTGCTGGAAGGCACGCAGCAGCGCGGAGATGTCCAGACGCCCGTCCGGGAGCACATACCAGACGGTTTCCTGATTGGTGATGCCATCCTGTACCGGCGCGGTGATTTCACGCGGAATAATCTCGCGATAAATGGCGTTGGCAATGCGCACCTGCGGCTTGCGGATGATCAGGCCCAGGTCTTCGATATACTGCAGGTCATCCTCCCTGACGACACCCTCCAGGGTATTATTTCCGGCCAGAATCGCGCCGATCACCCGCTGTACCCGGGGTTCACGCAGCTTGTCCGCCAGCTGGTCCAGGTGGGTCTGGCGCGAGCGGATCAGGCGTTCACGTGCCGCCCGGTAATGCTCCAGGGTGATGGGCATGCTGCGATCCCGGGCCTGCCGATCCTCCCAGGTCATCTCATAACCGAGGGCATTCACCAGCCAGGGCTGGCCACGGGTGTCTTCCCACAGCAAGGGGAAAATGCGGTCAGCGAAGGTCTGTCCCGTCTCTTCAGTATGCTGCTGATACAGTGCCTGCACCTCGTCGGGGTTGAAATTTCCCATCACCAGCGAGGTGGCCTTGATATTGAAGGCACTGCCGCCGGTGATGATTTCCCTGTCGGAGGTGTGAATGCGGTAATCGCGCACATCCCGAACCCCGCACAGGATGATGCTCTGCGGGAAGGCCCGCGGACGCTGGGCATAACCGGCGCGAATCTGGCGCAGCAGGGAGATCAGGGTATCGCCCACCAGTGCATCCACTTCATCCAGCATCAGCACGATGGGTTTGTCACTGCGTTGCGCCCAGCGCGATAACAGAATGGTCAATACACTGCGAGCCTGCTTTTCAGCCAGCAGCTGGGTGGTCAGCGCCTCCAGTTCAGGCTGAATACCGTAAATCACAGCAGTGGAGGCAATGGTTTCGCAAATGATGGCCAGCCCGGCCTCGGCATCCTGACGGGCAGCCTGAGCGGCTTCGATATTGACATACAATGCCTGATATTGGCCTGCAGCATTCAGTGCCTGCATCATGGCCAGCAGGGTGCTGGTCTTGCCGGTCTGGCGCGGGGCATGCAGCACGAAATATTTCTTGCTGGCGATCAGGTGCCGGATTTCATCCCAGTCCAGCCGCCACAGCAGGTCAATGTGGTAATGATCTTCCGGGATGATGGGACCGGCGGTATTGAAGTATTTTTGCATGCTGTGGCAGACCTGAAGGGTGATGGGGAAGTTTAGCATGGGCCGGTTGCTGCCGCCTTTCTTCGGGCGGAAAGCCCGCCTGGTGTCCTCTGGTCAGGCGTATTCCAGTAGGGATGGGGACAATCTGAGGGTCTCCAGCAGCTTGCCCCAGTCAGCCCATACATTTATCATGTTTTTCTTTTCAGGCCTTGCACCATCGGCTGATGGCCCCTGCTGACGGCTTTTCACGTCAACCCGGAAGAACCCGTATCATGATCACCCCCGAATTTCTGACGGTGAGGAAACCTTACCCATGAACCTGTCCTTGCGCCAGCAGCAGATCATGAATGAGGCCCGCACCCACGGCCAGGTACTGGTGGATGCGCTGGTGGAGCGCTTTGAGGTCACGCCACAGACCATCCGCAAGGACCTGAACGAGCTGTGCGAGCTGAAGCTGCTGTCACGGGTGCATGGCGGGGCGGTACTGACCACCGGCAAGGTCAACGTTGGTTATGAGCTGCGCCAGAATATCGCCTCGATCCAGAAGCAGGCACTGGCGAGCCTGTGTGCCGCCGCGATTCCCAACAACAGTTCGCTGTTCCTCAATATCGGCACCACCACCGAAGCCGTGGCCATGGCCTTGCTGGAGCATCAGGAGCTGATGGTGATCACCAACAACCTGAATGTGGCCAATATCCTGATCCGCAATCCCAGTTTCGAGGTGATTGTGGCCGGAGGGGTGCTGCGCCATGCCGACCGTGCCATCATCGGTGAGGCCACTGCGGATTTCATGCGCCAGTTCAAACTGGATTTTGCTGTGGTCGGCACCTCGGCACTGGACCCGGACGGGACTTTGCTGGATTTTGATTACCGTGAGGTGCGTGTGACCCAGGCCATCCTGCAGAATGCCCGTGAACGCTTTCTGGTCACAGACCGCAGCAAGCTGGCCCGCAGCGCGCCGGTGCGGGTGGCACACGTGTCACAGCTGAGCGGGTTGTTCATGGATGCGCTGGATTCAGAGGAGCTGCGGGCTATCTGTGAGCAGCACGGAGTGGCGCTGCATACGGTGGACTGATCAGAAAATCCGGCCTGAGTTTCCATATTGCAAGTGTAAAAGACCTGATATAGTCTCGGCCTCATCAGGCAGGCATCCGCACCAGCACCCACAGCAGGCCACCCGCCACCAGCCAGGCCAGTAGCGCCGCACCCCGCCCTATCAGAAAAAGGATGCCCTGCCAGTGGCTGCTGTAATCGTCGCGGTCATACAGTACCTCGTCCTCCACCCGCAACACCAGAATGGTCAGGGTCAACGGGGCCGCACTCATGGCACGCGCCTGCTCACGCGCCACCGTTTCCAGTGCCAGCCGGGTTCCGGTCGTCACCCGCGTGCTCAGACGTTGCTCCAGTCCGGGAATACGCTCCAGAAAGCTCAATCCGAAACGATCCGGATCACCCCGCAGCTCAAGGGTCAGGACACGACCACTTTTGCGGCTGTCTGTCACGCGGATACCGGCCACCTCCCCTTCCGTCGTCACCCATGCTGTCCGTGGAGCCGGATCATGAGCACCAATACGCCAGATCAGCCATCCGACCGATGCAAACAGCAGCACCAACCCCAGTAATATCCCCCGCATCGGTCATTCCCCTCACGAATCACGGCCTCATCCTGACCCTATCAGGAAAACGGCTCCCGGAAAACAGTGGCTTGCACTTTCAGGGCCCGCACCTATAATCCGGCGACTTTACCGGTCGGTATGACAGGCATTTCAGGAGCCAACACCATGACCCCCTTAACAACGACGGCTGCACCCTGGTCACACGAGCTGGCCGGAGCGGTACGTGAACTACCGGAACTGCTGCGCTTGCTGGACCTGCCGGCGGAATTGGCCGACCCTGGAGCGGCACGCAGTTTCCGGGTGCTGGTACCGCACAGCTACCTGGCACGCATACAGCCCGGCAGGGCAGATGATCCCTTGCTGTTACAGGTATTACCGCAGGCACAGGAGCTGCTGGAACGCCCCGGATTTCTGGCCGATCCGGTAGGCGACCGCAGCGCCGAAGTCAGTGCCGGCGTGCTGCACAAATACCAGGGTCGGGTACTGCTGGTGACCAGCGGGGCCTGTGCGGTACACTGCCGCTACTGCTTCCGGCGTCATTTTCCCTACAGCGAGGCCAGCCCGGTCCGGGACGAGTGGCGTGCCGCACTGGAATATGTACGGAAACACACCGGAATACACGAGGTCATCCTCAGTGGCGGTGATCCGCTCACCCTGTCGGAGCGGCGGCTGGCCCCCCTGCTTGACGGTCTGGCAGCCCTGCCCCATGTGCGGACCCTGCGCTTCCACAGCCGCCTGCCGGTAGTGCTGCCTGCACGTATTGATACTGCGTTTCTGGCACTGCTGCAGCACTTCCCGCGGCGTAAGGTCATGGTCATCCATGCCAATCATGCCCGGGAACTGCAGGCCGATGACGTAAACGGGGCGCTGACCACCCTGGACCAGGCTGGCGTGACACTGCTGAACCAGTCGGTTCTGTTGCGCGGGGTGAATGACAGTGTAACGGCACTGGCGGCCCTCAGTGAGACCCTGCTGGCCAGCCGGGTCATGCCCTATTACCTGCACCTGCTGGACCGGGTGGCGGGAGCAGCCCATTTTGAAGTGACAGAAGTCCGAGCCCTGGAACTGATGGCCGGACTGCGCCGGCAGCTGCCGGGCTATCTGGTACCCCGGCTGGTGCGCGAAGTGGCAGGAGCACCCTCCAAGGTGCCGGTACCATAAGGAACCGGCAACCGACCCGAGCGTCTCAGGCCGGCCACCGGCATTCAGGTCCGATCCCTGTCAGACTTCCGAGGTTTTCGTGGACGGCTCCGGGTCGGCGAAAATCACCTCATCCGCCGGATCGTGCCGTCCCATCAGTTTCGGGCGCTCGATCAGGAAATACAGCACCAGCCCGATCACTACCGCATACACGGTTGATTTCGGGTCCGGCATCGCCAGTGTCACCGCGACAATCCCGGCCACACCGCGCTCCACCGAATTCTTGAGCTGCTCCATACCGACCATGATGCAGATGTAGGCGGTCAGGATCAGGGTCAGCGACAGCGCGATCGGCAGCACCGGCTTGAACAGCGTCACCAGCGGCAGGATAAAGAGCGCGATCAGGCCCGTGAGCCAGAAGGTGCCCCCACCACTGTAGATCGAATCCATCGCCTTGCGGCCCATGGCATAACGCTCGGCGACCGTGGCATGTGCTGCCGTCCACAATGGCCCGGCCAGCCCCGGCCAGGGCGCGAAAAAGGCGTGCAGGGCATTGCGGATGGCCGTCACCAGATGCACACGATCCACGTTGTCCTCGATTTTTTCATCACTGCGCAGGTGATCGACACGCTTGACCAGGGTAAAGCCGACGATGATGTCGCCAAAAGCGATCACATAGGCAATGATCGCGGTCGGAATCGCCAGCAGGAAGGTGTCCAGACCAGGGAGGCCGGTACTGAACACCAGATAATCCCACATCAGCCCGATATCCGGGTGGGTGATGCCCCACTGAACGTCCGGCCAGGGGTATTCACCCACAACCCAGCCGACCAGCATCGCCAGAATCATGCCCGGCACCATGCCGAAATTGGCGATTTTTCTGGCCAGTCCGTTTTTTTCCATGATGTTTTTGAATGACAGCGAGAACAGGATATAGGCACACACCAGCGAGCCCACGATCAGTGAAACGGGGGTGGCCTCCACACGTCCACCGACCTTCAGCTCGCCCATCATGGCGGCAATACCGGCTCCGATGATGATGCCGGATTTGAGCGAATTGGGGATGACATCGATCAGTTTCGAGCCCAGGCGCGTCACGCCCAGAATCAGGAAGATCAACATCACCTCGATTTGCAGTGCGAACATGGCCCTGACGGCTTCCGGCCCCGGCTCGAAGCCCTGCAGGTAAAGAATGACCACCGGAATCGCCGGCGTGATCCAGCCCGGCACCAGCGGCACGCCCAGCAAAGCCGGCAGGATATAGCCCAGCCCGGCGATGAAGGTGAAGGCCAGCGCGGCCTCATACGGCATGCCCAGGTATTTTTCCAGCAGCGGGATCATCGCCAGCCCCACCACGAACATGATGAGGCCCTGAATCATTTCCGGCAGCTCCCACCGGTAATGGATGAAGGGTAAACGGATTTTGAACGGCCCTGCGGGCCAGTACGGCTGCTCCTGACCGTGTTCTCGCTGTATCAGCTGCATGGATCGACTCCTCCTGAAGGGGTTGTTGGTGACAAATCAGCAGGAGTTGACCACAGGAGTTTTGCCGGAATATTTCGGAAAGCCAACGAAATGTAACATTATGTACGTTTGCACAGGCACAGCTTAAACTGGTCAGCAGGCTGCAGGTGCCGGGGTGTGCTTCAAAGACTACCCCGTCATAGCCTTCTGATTTCAGCCTGTTGGTAACGGCATCAATCTGGGCCTGACTGGCGTCTGAGAGGAAGCCTTTGGCATCTGGTAGGGCAATGTAGGGATTTTTGATTGCCGCAAATAACGGCATAACCTTTGCACCATCACCAGTCCTAAGTGCTTTCCTTCGAGCATACTCACTGGCAACAGCGTCTGATGTGCTTAAGTAAACACCACTCCCTAACCAGCCGAAGTCTTTCCTGTCGGGGTGATTGAGGTCGAACCGTGTAAATGCTCCCGATGTACCGTGATAGAGCTCTCTGGGTTCTCCGGTGTCGGGATCAAGTCGCCAAGCTTGTCGAATATCCCGTCTTCTGGAAGAGGAATCAGCTCGATAGCCTTGGCCGGGCGGGGTCAGGTAGCCCGGTGGTGGCGGGGTTGCCATGCTGGAACAGCAGCACTGGCAGGCGATGATTGCAGCAGCTACCGCCATCGTTACGCTGCTGGCCGGGGTGTTTAAAATCGCTGAGTCGGCGGTGAGGATATGAATTGATGTCCGGCGAGCGGCAAGGGAAGAAGAGCAGGCAAAGCTGGAGGCACGAAGGTGGGCAATGCTGGATCTGGCGCGGGTGAGGAGGCGGAATTGACCCAGCTTTTTTGTTTGCTCAATCCAAAAAAATCAGGCAAGTTATTGATAGTTTCGCATTATTTTTGATGGTTTTTATTCTTCGAATATATCTTAAGTTATTGTAATTATGGAAAAAATCAAAGTTCTTTTCGTCTGTATGGGCAATATCTGCCGCTCTCCCACCGCACAGGGCGTCTTCACCCGACTGGTCCGGACCCATTCCCTGCAGGCACAGATCCAGACTGACTCGGCAGGCACCCATGCCTATCATGTCGGCGAGTCCCCCGACCAGCGTTCCCAGGCAGCGGCCCTGGAGCGTGGTATCGACCTGTCCGGCCTCCGTGCACGCCAGGTAACAACAGCGGATTTCGATGCTTTCCAGTACATTCTGGCCATGGACCGCAACAACCTGACCCTGCTACTGGAGTTGGCGCCACCGGCACGTCACAGGCGCATCAGCCTGCTCATGGAGCATGCCAGCCGCTGGGATGTTGATGAGGTACCGGACCCCTACTACGGTGGTGCGCAGGGTTTTGCACAGGTGCTGGATATGGTGGAAGATGCTGCGGAAGGTCTACTGACTCATATTCAGGCCCATCACTAGGGGGAACCTCTAAAAACCTGTCATCAGGCATCGGCTAGCCTCACTTGGCCAGTGATTTTTCAAAAATGACCAACCCCGAGGCCTATTGCCTTTGTTTAATGGCCTTTTCGGCCTGTTTTCGGGTCATTTCCCGTCAAACAGGCACAACGCCCCCTTCTTTGAGGGTGCAAAGCCGCCGTAAGTTGTAAACGGATGCCTTGATGCTGAGGCTAAATTCCGCCCGTGCCAACCCAATGCTGCGGATCAGTTTACCCCCCATCGCCAGTTAGGTGTCCGCCAACCGTTTTGCTGGAGGCGTTGTTCACGTGCCTTGTCCTCATAACCCTTGTCCGCCCATACCTCACGGCGGGTGTTGGCGGGGTCAAGCACCTTCTCAAAGTGCTTGGTGTCGTGCTGCCTGGCGGTGCTGACGTGGCGTTTGCGTTCCGGTCGGCACTGATGCTGAGCTTGTAGCCGTGGTGACTTTTGCCGTGTTTCTTTGTCCAACTGGCTTCCGTGTCTTTCTGGCGGCGCTGTGCATCCGTCCATTCCACTGGGGTTTCGCCTTGATCCAGGGTTGCCTCTTCCGCTTTGCGGAAATGCTGCCGGGGAGCTTCCACCAACGTGGCATCAATGATTTGACCGCCATGGGCAATGAAACCGTGCTGCTGCAATTGCCGCTGGACGGCATCAAACAGCGCATCAGCACCACCCGCAGCACGGACCCGTTCACGGAACACCCACAAGATGTTGGCATCCGGGATGCTGCTGGAATGCCGCAGCCCGCAGAAACGCTGGAATGACAGCCGGTCAAGCAACTGGTATTCCAACGCTTCATCAGACAGCTTGTACAGATGTTGAAGCACCAGAGCACGCACCATCAGTTCTGTCGGGTAGGGCGGACGCCCTCCCTGTTTGCCGGTCGGGCGCGGCGCCACCCGATCGATTTCTGCCGCCAGCGCAGCAAAATTGACGTGTTTCTCCAGGGTGGATAACAGGTCACCTTTACGATCAAGTTTCTGTTCCCGCTCTTCGGCAGCAAACAGACTGATTTTGATAGCGGTTTTTTGGCTCATGGCGAATGGAGGGGCTGTCGATCAAACCGATATTTTCTCATATTTGCTGCCGCAAGGGGGGTTTTAGAGGTGCCCATACATATTGCACAGCAATGATATTTCACCACTGCCCCTCAAACGCCCCAAACCCATTCGCCTTGGTAAAGCGCACATCATTTTCCATCGCGGCGAAATGCGCCCGTCCGCACTTGATCTTGCCATCTTCGACCGGGCGGAGAGCATCCGCTAACAATGTGCTTTTGGTTTCCACCACGAAGTAAAGACGTTCCTGCCCACCCTGTTCCACCAGTACAGCCCAGTCGGGGTTGTAGGTTCCCAGTGGCGTGTCGATCTGGAACCAGCCGGGTAGCTTGACATAGAGTTTCACATCATCGCTTTGCTCCAGACCCTGGGCGAAACCGGATTCGGTATCCGAATCGTAGACCACATGCTCGTACACGCACTTGTTGGCTGCTTGCATGTTGTCGTTGAGGTAGCCGCGCAGTTCTGCGGACTCGAACAGTTCCTGGGCGTAGTAATGCCCGTCGCCGATTTTCTGGTACTTGATGCCATCGACCAGCACCAGCCGCATGGCTTGCTGGATCATGCTGGTGGCCTGTTCGATGAACTTCTGGGGATTGCGCTTGAAATCAGGCAGGCGGCCAGAGCGTTGCAGTATCTCGATGACCGTGCGGCGTGTGAGGTGGGTAGCGTCTTGCAGGTAGGTCACGATGTCCGGCAGGGTGAAATCTTGCAAGTCGTAAACGTGAGCCTGGGTTTTAATGTCGGTTGCACCGACTTCGCTACGCTCAATGGTGAGTTTGGCTTCGGTGGATTCAAAGCGGGTTTTGCCCACCATCAGCTCATCCCGAAGTTTGTTCGCGCATTGGGTTATCAGGTGTTCCGGGGTGAAGTCTACCCGGTAGGTTGTTTTGTGCTTGATGCGATCCCACAGGGCAGCAAATTCCGGGCTGAGGAAAATCTGCTTGTTGAGCTGTACCTTTTGCCCTTTGTCGGCATTCTTGATGTTCAGTTTGTTACCAGCCACCTTGAGCAGTGCGGCGGTAATGGCTCCGGCATGGTCGGCAAAGGCTTCGGGCAGGCTGACGGTTCCATCCTTGAGAGCGGTTTTCAGGCTGTCCTGTACCTTGCCTTTGTCGCTGATGTAACCGCTTGCCAGCAGGTGTTCCCACAGGGTTTCGGACTTGTCGGCACCCAGATAGGCAGGTTCCTGACCTTCTTCTGCGACCACAATGTTGGCGAACAGGTGCTTTTCGACGAAGCCGAAACGGATGCCTTCGTCCTCCTCGATTTCTTTTTGCAGCTTCTCGGCGAATTCTTCGTAGGACTCATTCGCCATGACGGTCAGGGTGTTGACGGCAAAGCCTTGGATACGTTCGCCTTGCTGGTTGACAGCCAGACGCAGGCCGCGCCCGATTTCCTGGCGTTTCTTGATGGTGGAAGCGGTCTCGTTGAGGGTGCAAATCTGGAAGACGTTGGGGTTGTCCCAGCCTTCGCGCAGGGCGGAATGGGAGAAGATAAAGCGTAGTTTGGAATCGAAACTGAGCAGTTTCTCCTTGTCCTTCATGATCAGGCTGTAGGTGTCTTCATCAGCGGCAGTTGTACCGCTGCTATCCTTGTAGCGGATCAGGTTATCCGGGTCGCCTTTCTTGCGTTTGTCGGCAGAGAAATAGCCGTCGTGTACCAAGGCCACATCCACAGTCGGGCCGATTTCGCCGAACAGGGAACGGTATTTGGGTTTCGCTACCAGCGCCTTGTATTCTTCTTCAAACCATTGCGCATACTTGCCCTGAATGGCATTGCCTGTCGCGTCGTAGCTGCGGTAATTGGCTACCCGGTCGATGAAGAACAGGCTCAGTACCTTGATACCTTGCGGGTTCAGGAACAATTCCCGCTCCAGATGCTTTTCGATGGTCTGGCGGATTTGCAGGCGTTTGCGGCTGTCTTCGTCCACATCGCCAACGGCTTGCCCCAGATTGATGATGTCGGGTTTGCTGGTGAAGTCGATGTACTCAGCCCCCGGCATACACACGATGTCATTGATGATGTAGCCGTCGTACAAGTCGCGTCCGGCAGAATGTTGGAACAAATCATCACCGGAGCGGACTTTCTTCTTGGTGCGCTTCACCCCGCCGCCTTTTTGCAGCACATCCAGCGCTATCGTGGCAGTAGTAACTGTTCACGCTGATCCA
>JAGRJD010000193.1 GCA_020442915.1 Thiothrix sp.
GACGCGGCGGCGGGTGGATAAATGATCAGGTTTCAGTTGAATAACTGGCTGTGGCTACCAATGCGTACCAGCTTGACTGATTCCGCCTCTAACCGATAGATGACCAGCACGTCGCCACTGACATGAAACTCCCGAAAGTCCTCCCATTCACCTTTGAGGGCATGATCTCTGGCTTCTGGAGGTAGTTCCTGTCCTTGGGACAACAGATAAAGATACTCGACAAACCGCGTGAAATGCTTGTCCGTCAGCTTGAGTTTGCTGCTGTCCTTCTCAAAGGACTTCAGTCGCATTAACGAGAGTGTCATCAGCTCAGACTGTCACGCAACTGGTCAATGGATACCGGCTCACCCTTTTCGGTACGGGCCGCTTTCAGGGCTGCGACCGTTTCAGCATTGGGCAGGCGCAGGGGAAACGGAATGCCGTTGCTCAGCCTGATCTGTTCAAAGTACATGGCAATCGCCTGCGTCGTGGTGATGCCCAGGCGGGTCAGGATTCCCTCAACATCAGCCTTGAGTTCAGGGGCTATCCTCGCGTTGATGATGGCTGTTTTCATGGGTTTTCTGCTTGATGTGTTTCAGTTGAAATACACTATAGCAGACAAGCGCCAGCTATGCCATGATTCGCCACCTGCACAAGGGGCTGGCCATTCCGCTGGAAAGCCTGGTCAGGGAGGTGGCGGTTTGAAAGGCATTTGATGGACGAGGTTATTCAGGATAAGCAGTAGAGTCCTTGACTCCTTGTCCTGTCCGATAGACCGGATCGGGGCCGATGCCCATGGCCTCAGGGAAAAGTTTTTGAAGCAGCCTGACATCTTCGGCGGAGTAATAACTCGGCAGTAAATCCCCTTTCTGCCTGCCTAGTGTTCCGAATGTGGCATCCAGCGCATGACCAGCATCGGATATCCCGGCTATTGATCCGCCGACTGACTGGCCCCCTCCATGCAGCAGACTGCTGGGCGCAACCACCGCACCCTGAAAATTGTGGAAATAATGCAAAAACACCAGTACGGCCAGCAACAGGTAAGCCGCTGTAGCTCGGCGAAACAAAACAGCGACGATCAGGGGTAGAAACGCCAAGCCGATGGCGCTGCCAAAAATATAGGCCGGGAAATTCAGGCGGCTGATATCAACGGGAAGTGTAATCACACAGCCCAACGAATACACACAGGCAATCAGAAACAGAATAATGCCATGCATGACGGCTGTTTTAGGTGGACTGCTCAAGCGGTTTTCCTTGGCATGACCTCTTGCTCTGCCAGACGAATCAGCATTCTCAAGGCATGGTTGACAGATGCTGAATCCTTGAAATGAGCTGCCACATCCGGTTCAAGCTGGACAATACCAGCACGTTGATAGAACTTGCCACGTACAGCACCACTCCAGTCGGTGACTTCCGGGATGTCCGATGTATCAATCTGCTCATCGGGTAACTGGTTCAGGGCTTCCAGCTCACGAACCTGCTGCTTAGTTAAGTTGCTCATAGGCTCTCATTTCGTGTTTGGTGGCTTTTCTGGCTGAAATAATCCGGATACTCTGATCTTCCTGTAAATGCACAACCAGAATAACACTCAGCCCGCCAATACTGCCAATGGTGTGCCAGCGCTCCTCACCTTGCTCGACCCGATCGAATTTGGTGAGTTGCAGGGGGTCATCAAAAACCAGTTGGGCCGTTTGAAAACTCAATCCGTGCTTTTGCTGGTTGATGCGGTTCTTGGCTTCATCCCAGGTGAAATTCAAGAAGTACCTCCGTTCCCCAGCTCCTCCCGCACCACCTCCCGGATCAGGGTTTTCAGCTCTGACTCATCAACCTGTATTGGCCTTCCACCAAAGCTCCCGCGCAGACGCCTGATAATTTCTGCATTCATGCTATGCCCTGCCGATTGTGCAGCCTCTGTAACCATCTGATGCAGGTCTTTCGGTAGCCTCAAGGCTGTCTTTTGTATGTCCATGCCAAGATAGTATCAAAGTGAATTCAATAAAAATACATGACTTCATATTGACTTCACTAAATAACGAAGCTAACATGATGACTTCACATTGACTTCAAGGAAGCAAGATGGAAACACAGGCAAAAAACTACTCGCTACGTATTGAGCGCGACTTGAAAGAATGGGTAAAAGCTCGTGCACAAAGCAACAACAGAAGCATGAACGCTGAGATTGGATTCATCCTGAAGGAAAAGAGGATGCAAGAGGAGGAAGAGCAACAGAAAAAAGCAGCTTAACCAGTGGGCCTTGCCCGGTACTGGACATACCGGACAACACCACTTCCACATCAATCACCGCAAACCCGGAGATCAACATGACAGTTCCAAACCATACCGCAAACATCACTGCACTGAAAGCAGTTCCCGCATCTAACCCAAACCGCCCGCTGTACGTCCTGCGTGACGATGCATCCCCTGTGGATGTTGCTTCACGCCAGTACCAGCTTGCCCGGCACGTGGGCGCACTGCTGGAGCAGGTTGAAGGCATGACCGGTCGGCGCACAGACATAGACGAGAATTTTGACACTATCGGCTGGATGCTGGACATCCTGACCGACCTGAACCGGCAACAAGCCGAACTGGCCGAGTATCTGGACAGCCCGAAATGGTTCAAGGGGGTGGCAGCATGAACGCCCTGACCCTGCCCGAACAAACCATGTCACAGATGCGCCAAGACGCCACG
>JAGRJD010000063.1 GCA_020442915.1 Thiothrix sp.
GCTATTTCCCGGACCCGGACCTGCTGCCGCTGGAAATCAGTCCGGCGGAAATCGAGGCGGTGCGGGCCGACATGCCGGAGCTGCCGGAGCTCAGAAAGCAGCGTTTCATGAGTGTGCTGGGGCTGAGCGAGTATGATGCCGACCTCTTGGTACAGGTGCGCGAGCTGGCTGATTATTTCGAAGCCGTGGCGGCTGGCAGCGGGGATGCCAAGCTGGCGGCCAACTGGGTCAATGGCGAGGTGAGCAATACCCTGAATGCCCGTGATCTGGATATGGCACAATGCCCGCTGAGCGCCGAAGCACTGGTCGGGCTGCTGACCCGCATTCAGGATGCTACCATTTCCAACAAGATTGCCCGTGATGTGTTTGCTGCCATGTGGGCCGGTGAAGGCAGCGCGGATGCGATCATCGAGCAGAAGGGCCTGAAACAGATTACCGATACCGGAGCCATTGAGGCCATGATTGACACCATCATCGCCAATAATCCGGAGCAGGTGGCTGAGTACCGCGCCGGCAAGGACAAGCTGTTCGGCTTTTTTGTCGGGCAGGCCATGAAGGCGTCCAAGGGCAAGGCCAATCCGGCAGCCTTGAACGAAATGCTGAAAAAGAAGCTGGAGGGGTAAGGTTTTTTTATGGCGATTACGGATTCTGAAGTGAAAAAGGCGGCCCACCTGGCGCGGCTGGCGCTTGCCGATGAGCAGCTGGAGGTGTACACCCGTAACCTGTCCAGCATTCTGGCACTGGTGGACCAGTTGCAGGCGGTGGATACCACCGGTGTGGAACCGATGGCACACCCGCTGGACATGGCCCAGCGCCTGCGGGAGGATGTGGTGACGGAAACCAACCAGCGTGACAGGTATCAGGCCATGGCTCCCGAAGTGGAAAACGGACTGTATCTGGTGCCGAAAGTGATCGAGTAATCAGACACGTTGGGGGGGCCTGAGTCAGGCAGCCTCCCGGCTCAGGGGCTGGCTGGCGAATGCGGTGTGGGGGAAGCAATTGCTTTGGTCCGGTTTCGATGATCATGAAAATCTGCCCATGGAATTCCTGTCATGCAAACCCTGACCCATCCGCTTGAACACCTGGCCGCCTTGTGCGCCCGCCGCCATCCGGCCCGCGTACTGATCGGTCTGGCCGGAGAACCGGGCTCTGGCAAGAGTACGGTCGTGCGCCAGTGGCAGGCAGCTTTGCGCACCTCGCACCCGCAACTGTCCGTGCAGGTACTCGGCATGGATGGCTTTCACCTGAGTAAAGCACAGCTTTCAGCCCTGCCGGACCCGGAAGCAGCTTTTGCGCGCCGGGGTTCACCCTGGACTTTTGATGCAGCCGGTTTTGTGGCCAAGGTAACGGCTTTGCGGGCCGATGCCGAAATGGTGATGTGGCCTGATTTTGATCATGCGATTGGTGATCCGGAACCGGATGCGTTCCGGGTCGGGCCGGCAGTGCGGCTGGTACTGGTCGAGGGCCTGTATCTGCTCTATCGGGAGGATGCATGGGCCGGGCTGGAAGGCTTGTTTGATGAGCTCTGGTTTCTGGATATTGACCCGGCTCTGGCACTGGAGCGCCTGCTGACAAGGCATCAGCAGGCCTGGGGTTTTACCCGTGAGCAGGCGCTGGTGTGTTACCGGACCAATGACGGACTGAATGCCGAACTGGTCCGGGACTCACGCCGGCGGGCTGACTGGCTGGTCTGATCAGGCCGTCCTGTGCATGCCGGTCCGCAGCCGCTCCAGAATGGCCGCGGCTTCCTGCTGCGGGGCTTGGGGGCTGTTCCCCTGCAGCTGGCTGTCGATTTCCTGCATGGCCTGCAACTGGTCCTGAAAGGCCTGCTGGCGGGTACGGATACGGCGCAGCGAGTCCTGCATGGCGCTGAAATGGTCGTCATCCGCCAGCGGGCGGGCGGTACCCAGCACCTGCTGTGAGCGCTGGGTGGCACGGGCCAGACGCAGTTCGGCGCGGTAGTGTTCCAGCTGGCCCTGACTGCGCTTGAGGCCCTGCATCAGCGCTTCCTCGTGCTGCTGCAGTTGCTGCACGGCTTCCTGCAGTTGCTCAAGACGTGCTTCATGCCTGACCAGCGTTGTGGCACTTTCCAGCGCTGCTGCCTCCTCACCGCCTGCCAGCTGTGCCCCGGCCTGCTGTTCCAGGGCCTGAATCTGGTTCTGCAGGGCTTTCAGTTCACGTGCCATACGGACTTTTTCAGCCATGACCTGAGCCAGTTGCTGCCGGGTCTGTTTGAGCTGGCATTCGCCCTGATAAATTTCCTGTTCAAAAATACGCAGGGCATTGGCATCCACCAGGGTTTCCAGATTTTCCCGTACCCCGCCGCGCAGGGCTGTGCCCAGTTTCAGGATCAGTTCCATCATGCTGCACCTCCTCAGTCTTCATACTGCTGCAGAATCTTGTTGGTTCTGGCTTCACTGATGCGGTTGATCAGCTTTTTGTTTTCGTATTCATCGCGCAGGGTCTTGGATACCATGATGGTGGAGCTGACGATGAAGAGCCCGTTGAGGGCCAGATAGCCTTTGGTCAGCAGGCTGCCTTCCATGAAGAAGATGAAGGCCAGCATGGCCGCCAGCGAGACGCCGAAACTCAGTTTGACAAACAGTAACCAGCCGGCAGAGTTGCCCTGGATCATGATTTCCTGTGGGTTCATGTGCTTTCTCCTTTCTGTTTCATCGGTGTTGCTGATGGAAAGGAGCTTAACGGCAGGGTATCGGATAGTGCAATCAGCATCGGCAATAAACCACTATATGCTGCTCAAGGTATTAAATAATGCGACTTTTGGGGTTGCGGTAGCGGCTGTACAGTTCACTGTAGTCCCAGTCCCGGATCGCCAGCAGCACGGTTGAGCCTTTGCGCTCGCCGATTTCCAGTCCCGACTCGTCCCGGCTCATTTCGTCGAATTCGTGTGCCAGCTTTTCCAGTTTGCGCTGAAACAGCCGATTGGACGCATCGCTGAGCATGACATTCAGCACAATCAGGCGTTCGCTGTCGCGGGTGAAAGTGGAGCGGAAATATTCAGCCTCGATCTTTTCCCGGAACAGCTGCTGGATCGGGCCGTTTTCGCGCCATTTGAAATTGGGTGCGACCAGCAGCCGGATGCGGTTGCCCGGCTGCAGTTCGATGATGTGCAGGCGGTCCAGATGGGCCAGATGGCGGATGCAGGTGGTGACTTCCAGCCGGTAGTGCCGGGTGATTTGTTCCAGTGACCAGCGGTTCAGCACCAGCACCGTCACCAGCAGCAGGTCAAGGTTGTCGGCAATCTGTTTTTCCTGCTCATGGGTCAGTTCACTGATGCTGAGGCTGTTGTCCTGCTGCATTTCACGCACCAGGTCTGAAATTTCCATCCCCAGCAGCCGGCAGATGCTGTCCAGCCGTTGCAGGGACAGGTTCTGCTCCGAGAACAGGCGCTTGACACTGGCTTCTGAGAGCGCGAGGCAGGCGGCTACGTCCTCATAGGTCTTGCCCTGCCGTTTCAACAGTTTCTTGAGGGTGGTCAGCAGCTGGGCGGTCTGGGCCATGGCGCGGGGCTTCAGTCGTGTGGCTGGCCGCGTTTCCATTCCGCGAACGGAAATGGCTTTCTCTCGCTGTTGAAGGTCATGAAACGCAGCATGTCATAAATGTATTGTGACAGGTCACTGCTGAGTGTCCGCAGGTTGTCATTGATCTCCCCGGTCAGCAGGCGCAAGGCGATCTGGATCAGCACCAGTGCGTTCAGGGCAAACTTGGTGACCCCGTAAATAAAGGCGAACAGGAGCATGTACAGGATGCGGATCCAGGTGGAACGGTCCTTGTAATGGACGGGCTGGCTGCCGGATTGCCGACTGGACGGATTCTCGGGAATGGCTTGTTCGGTCATGGTGCTTCCTCATTGTGCAAGTGTTGGTCGTGATTTATGCTGGTTTGTTGCTCAAACTGGAGCCTGTCCCAGTATATGCGTCCACAGGGCTTTGAAATCAAGTTAACCCCCGTTACAGTTGTGTCCATGAGCACCCCGAATCCTTTACCCTATTACCTGGGAGCACCTTTGTGGGCCAACAAGGACTGGAAAGGCGGTTTTTTCAGTAATGCGGCCCGTCCAGCCGACTTTCTGGCCGAATATGCGCGTTTCTTCAATGCGGTGGAAGGCAATACCACCTTTTATTCAGTCCCGTCGGCTGCGATGGTGCAGCGCTGGCGGGCATCCACACCCGCCGGTTTCCGTTTCAGTTTCAAGTTTCCGCGCACCATCACACATGAGGCCCGGCTGCAGCATTGTGGTGCTGATGTCAGGGCATTTCTGACACGCATGGAGCCTCTGGGAGAGCGGCTGCAACCGTTCATGATCCAGCTGCCGGGCCGGTTCGGGCCGGACTCCCTGCCGGTACTGGCACGGTTTCTGGAGGCTTTGCCGATGGATCATGCGTATGCGGTGGAGGTGCGCCATCCGGCTTTTTTTACCGACCCGGTGTGTCGTGCTGCCTATGACCGCATGCTTGAAGCACAGGGCATGGACCGGGTAATTTTTGACAGCCGGCCCGTCCATTCTGCAACCGCCCTGGATCAGCCCACCCGGGAGGCACAGGAACGCAAACCGCGTCTGCCGGTACAGCTGGATGTGACGGCATCCCGCCCACTGCTGCGCTATATCGGCCATCCGGTGCTGGTGGAGAACCGGCGCTGGCTGCTGCCCTGGGCGGCACAGACAGCCCGCTGGCTGGAGGCCGGACTGGTGCCGTATGTATTCCTGCACACGCCTGACAATCGGGAAGCGCCGGCGCTGGCGCAGCTTTTTCATGCCCTGTTGCAGGAACGGCTGCCACACCTGCCGCCGTTGCCGGTATTCCCGGTGCAGGACGGGCCGGGAAGTCATGGCTTGTTATTGTAAGGCATGAAAATCCTGTTGATCAGGTGTGCGGGTTTTGCTACCCTTACGCGCCTTATCGATCATGAATCGCAGTTTTGGAGAATTCCCATGGCCCGTGTATGCCAGGTAACCGGCAAACGCCCGGTGGTAGGTAACAATGTATCGCACGCGAATAACAAAACGAAGCGTCGTTTTCTGCCCAATTTGCATACGCACCGGTTCTGGGTTGAAAGCGAAGAGCGCTTTGTGAAGCTGCGTATTTCCAGCAAGGGCATGCGTATCATTGACAAGAAAGGCATTGAGACGGTGCTTGCCGATCTGCGTGCGCGTGGCGAAAAAGTATAAATAATCAGGAGCAGGGACAATGGCCAAGAAAGGCGGACGTGAAAAAATCAAGCTGGTTTCTACTGCCGAGACCGGTTATTACTACACGACAAGCAAGAACAAGCGGACCACGCCGGACAAGCTGGAGTTCAAAAAGTATGATCCGGTAGTGCGCAAGCATGTCGTGTTCAAGGAAGCGAAAATCAAGTAAGTTCCCTTCGTGGCTTACTGTTTTGCCATGCCGAAAAGCCCGCCCACCGTGCGGGTTTTTTGCGTTATGATGACCGGGTTTCACCGGATGGTTCACTGAAGGAAGCAGAATGAACGATGTGTTGTTGCTGGTACTGGTTGGGATTCTGGTATTGGTTTTTTTACTGCCATTCCTGATTGGTCTGCTGATCGCACCTTCCCAGCAGGCAACGCGGGTGGAGCTGGTCAAGGCACCGCTGGCTGACGTCTGGGCCGCACTGAGTGACCTGTCACGGCAAACGGAATGGCGTGATGACCTGAAAAGCATGCAGCTCAAGGATGATGATGAGGGTATGCGCTGGGTCGAGATCCCGGCACATGGCCCGAAACTGGTGTTGCGCAAGATCAAGGAAGTGCCCCAGAAAGAGCTGGTGGTTCAGGTGGAGCGCGGCAAAACCCCCAGAGGCAAGCGTCAGGCCGTGTTTACAGCGGTACCGGGAGGAACCCGGGTTACATTCACCGAAACTTCCGAAATTTCCAATCCACTGGGCCGTTTTCGTGCCCATATCGGCAGCAAGCTCGACAAGCGCCTGAATCATTACATTGCCCAGCTGAAACGGCATTTCAGCAGCTGATGGGGGTGGGACCGGGTTGCTCAAGCGTCGGGATGTGGCCGTTTCCAGCAGTCGAGATCAACCATGATCAGCCGGTTGCGCAGTAGCCGGGAGTGACGTGCAATCTGGCTGAAGCTGCGTTTCAGTACCGGATGCCGGTATTCACCGGCAATTTCAGCCAGTGGATAAAGAACGAAAGGGTATTTGAGAATGTCGGTATGGGGCAGGTTGCCATCGGGGCCGGGCGGCAGTACCACATCATCATAAAGCAGCAGGTCCAGGTCCAGGGTCCGGGGTGCGAACTTGTCACCGTTGCGCTTTCGGCCATGAACTGCCTCCAGGGTGCGCAGAAAGGCACGCAGGTCCGCAAGGTCCAGGTCGGTCTCGAAACCGACCACCGAGTTCAGAAACGGCTCCCCATCAAACCCTTCGGCGGGGCTCTGGTAAATATCCGAACTGATCAGTTTTTTGAAACGTGCCTGCAGGCACCGGGTTGCTGAACAGATGTTGGCTTCAGCCCGGACGTTGCTGCCCAGACTGACATAGGCCTGGGCCATCAGGGCCTGTCCCCGCGCTCGACACTGACGCCGACCTCGCCGGCATGCTTGACCGCGAACGGCTTTCCGACGGTCACCCGGATCCAGGGTATCTGCATTTCTGCCCTGAGGGTGGTTGCGATGGTTTCTGCCAGCCGCTCCACCAGATCATAGTGGTCGGCTTCGACAATGGCCACCACACGCTGGGCAGCAGATTTGTAATTCAGGGTATCCTTGATATCGTCGCTGGCAGCCGGCAGGGTGTTGTCCCAAGCCATCTCCAGATCAATCCGGATCTGCTGCTGGATGCGTTTCTCCCATTCGTAAATGCCAATGCGGGCCTTGATGCGTAAATCACGCACATAAACGGTATCCATGTTCGGGCTGTTTTTCTGTAGAAAATGCATTTTTATCACAAGCCGATTCGGTTTGGATAGCGTCATAAACAGGAATTACAGGCTTGACAAACTGAGTTTTTGCTGAACAAGGTGAACTTTCCGTCTCTGGAATGCAACCATTGATCGGGCCACCAGCAGCTTGTCAGGCAGATGCGCCACTCAGTCCTGAAGTCATCTACAGCCTCCGTGTAATGGGATAAACCAAAGGTGAAAGACGTAACGGATTACGTCTTGGCTTGTTGTAAACCTTACTACGTAGAAGGAGAAATCAGATGACGTATGGAATAGGTGCATCAAAAGGCATTGGCGGCGGTATGGGTTCTGGTATGGGCTCTGTCGGCAAGAGTTTTGGTGGTGGGTCTGGTGGATTCGGTGGATCAGGTACCGGCTCCCTGGGAAAAGTTTCTTCCGGTGCTGCCCAGCAGTTCAGCAAAGTGCTGGGCGGAGGCAATAGTTCAGGTTCAGGCATCTTCGGCGGGAGCCATTCCACTATGGGTGGTGGCAGCAAGACCGGCGGGTTGCTCGGTGGCCTGAGCGGCGGTGGTAAAGGGGGTGCCGGTGGCCTGATGGGTGGCGGCGGTGCTGGTGGTGGCAAGGGCGATCTGCTTGGCGGCCTGATGGGCGGTGGTGGTACCGGTGGTGCTGGTGGTATCGGTGGCCTGCTTGGCAGCAAGGCAGACCTGTTGGGTGGTCTGACCGGTGGTAGTACGGGAGGCGGCGGCCTGCTTGGAAATATTCTGGGGGCCAAAAGCCAACTGATAGGAAATCTGCTGGGCTCCATCGGCGGCGGTGGTGGCGGGCAGGCTGTCACCCAGGCTCCGCAGGGCCAGACTGATGTCACCCAGACAGGCATGCAAGGCAGTCAGGGTCAGCAGGGTGGCCATCGCGGCACCACCGGAATGACCGGAACCACCGGAACCACAGGTGTACACGGTGGTCAGGGTCAGCAGGGTGGCCATCGCGGCACCACCGGAACCACCGGAACCACCG
>JAGRJD010000064.1 GCA_020442915.1 Thiothrix sp.
CCACTTCCTCAATCCGGAACACCTGTTCATTGGCCAGTTTGTCCACCTGATCGACACCGCTGAGGGATTTGGAATGCATCAGGTACTCGCCTTTCTGGTTGCGTTCGATGGTCAGTTTGCTGATTCCCTGACCTCCCAGCACCACGCGGGGTTTTTTGTCCAGCGGAATGACATGCCCTTTCTTGCGCCCGCTGAGAATTTCCAGCCGTGGCGTACCGGCATTTTCCATCAGGCGCGGGTGCATGCTCAGTTGCCGGATCTGGGTGAGCAGGCCGACATCATTACGGAATACCAGCCGGTATTTGCCGATGGCGATAATGTCATTGTCGATCAGCATGTGCTTCTCGCCTTTGACATTATTGACATAAACCCCGTTGGTACTGCCATCATCCTCCAGGAAGCAGTCTTCGCCCGCATTGATCAGGCGGGCGTGACGGCTGCTGACGGTGCGCTCCGGCAGTACGATGTCGCAATGGTTGTTACGGCCAATGGAGTAGCTGGGCTTGCTCAGCCGGATGCGCTGGACGATCTGGTTGTTCAGGTGGACAATGAGCTGGGCCATGGTGTTAACTCTTGAATGACCCTGCACTGTTCATGTCAAGGGCCAGATTCCGGCCTGTCACCATGGCACGCATGACTTCAATCAGGCGCGGGGCATACTCCAGTGGCAGGATGATGCGGTTGGAGTGCTGGGGGGTGGTGATACCGGTACGGAAGCAGGGGTTCAGCTCGGTCAGGGTATTGGCCGGCAGACCGGCATAGGTGGCGACAGCCCGCAGGTCCAGTGCCCTGTTGACCCGGACCTGGGTCAGTTTGGCTGCATTCGGTGTTTCCGGCAGACGGATACCGTAACGGGCCGCATTGCCGATCAGCTCCCTGAAAGCCAGCAGTTTGGGAACATAGTTCATGGTTTCCTGTGGCAGCGACAGGTTCCAGAAGGTCGGGTTGAGCCCACGGGCCCGGGCCTGCCGGACGGCGCGATGCACACGGTTTTCACCGCAGTTGTAGGCTGCCAGGGCCAGCAGCCAGTCCCCATTGAATTCCCGGTTCAGCTTCTGCAGGTAGTTCAGGGCCGCACCTGTGGCGGCGAACGGGTCCATGCGTGCATCATACTGCCCCTTGGCCCGGTTGAGGCCATAGGTCTTGCCGGTGGATGGAATGAACTGCCACAGGCCGGCGGCCCCGGCATGGGAGAATACATCCGGATTGAAACCGCTTTCGACAAAGGGCAGCAGGGCAATTTCAGAAGGAATGCCGCGCCGGTTCACTTCTTCAATGATCATGTGCAGGAAGGTATCGGCCCGTGCTGAAAGGATGCTCATCTGGCCGGGATTACGGGCATAGCGCTGGATGAATGTGCGTACACGCGGGTGGCCGGAATAGTCCGGCAGCCTGAACGTGGCGAAGACCCGGTCCCAAGCCGAGGCATCATCCTGCTGATAGACGATGCCATCATCGTTGCGCCAGGCCGGAGCCTGTGGCTGCGGACGTGCAAATGTCGCCAGCTGCAGTTGCGGAGCCTGCTGGTAGGCCGGTTCCTGCCGGGGAGTATGCAGGAATTGTGGCGGGCTGTTGTAATGCGGTATCTGCTGGCTGGCACGGGACCGGGCCATGGCCTGCCGGCGCTGCCATTCGATCTGGTGCTGGATGGCCTGCTGCTGCCGGACCTGTTGCTGGCGCTGCTGCTGCTGCTGTTGCCAGGCCGGCATCTGTCCGGGCAGGGGCAGGGCTTCAGGAATGTTCTGTCCACCCCCCAGGTAGTTCAGGGGCAGGGCTTCCGGCGGGTTGGCGCTGGCCGGACCGGTTGAAAGGACGGCAATGGCAACGGCCATGCCAGCGAAGGCTGCTTTATGGTTATTCATTTGAAGCCCCAGTTTGTTGTTGTCATTCTTCTGACGGGAGCCGCCCATGCTATGGTATCGATCCGGCTGGTGCAGGTTCGTTGCGGCACGTTTTGCCCCCTCGCAGAGGCTCCCGCTGTTATGCTGTTTTGTTTTTTTGGTTATTGTTCCCTTTCCGATACAACGAATGCATGAAATGAGCAATAAAAAACCAGCTGAAGCCGATTATAGGAAGGCAACTGCGGCAGAACCTGAACAGGCCCTGTTGCAGTTGCGTCGCTGGTATGCGTCACGTCAGGGGCAGTACACCCTGCAGGCAGTGCAGTCCTGTGTGGGCAGAATGATTACCGATGTATTCGGCTACTATGCGCTGGAGATCGGTGGCATGCCGGATGCCTGCCACCTGCTGCAGGAGTCACGCATCGTCAATTGTTTTCGCATGGTACCGGAGGGCAGCCTGGTCGACAGGGCCGGTTTGCAGGCCGATTTTGTTGGTGCGGGCGAATGCCTGCCGGTGGCGTTTGACAGCCTGGACCTGGTGATCGGCTGCCATGTACTGGACATGTCTGCGGCACCGCACCAGGTCCTGCGCGAAATCGAGCGTGTGCTGC
This sequence comes from Thiothrix sp., assembly GCA_020442915.1. Lineage (GTDB taxonomy): Bacteria > Pseudomonadota > Gammaproteobacteria > Thiotrichales > Thiotrichaceae > Thiolinea. Next base: position 2,453 of record JAGRJD010000064.1, read on the forward strand.
TGCCGGAGGGGCATTGTGTGCTGGTGGGCTTCAACCCGGTGAGCCTGTCGGGACTGCGCCGCTTCTGGCACCACCTGTTCCGGCATCAGACTCCCGGTGCCTATACGCTGTTCCGGGTACGGGACTGGTTTGAAGTGCTGGGGTTTGAAGTGCTGGAAACACGTACCATCGGCTTTCGTACCGGATTCTGGCGTGACGGGCTGTTCCGGCGCATGGCCTGGCTGGAGCATCTGGGGGAGCGCTCACGCCTGGGATTCGGGAACGTGCATGTCATTCATGTGCGCAAACGGGTTTCGCGTCTGACCCCGATCCGTCCTAGAATGCATCCGCGTCCGATCCTGAGTCCGGGCATGGCCATCAATCCGGGAGCCGGGCGGCTGGGCAAGGTAGCCGGGCGGGTGGACAAGTGACCTATGACCTAATGACAACGTGATGAATGCCATGAACGAATTGACAGGGGAGTTTTGATGGAGCAGAAACAGGTGGAGATTTATACCGATGGCGCCTGCAAGGGTAATCCGGGACCGGGAGGCTGGGGGGCGTTACTGCGTTATGGCGGGCATGAGCGTGAGCTTTGCGGCTATCAGGCGCAAACCACCAACAACCAGATGGAGCTGATGGCCGTGATTGAGGCCCTGGAGACCCTGACAGGGCCGTGTGTCGTTCAGCTGACCACCGACTCAAAATATGTCATGCAGGGCATGACTGAGTGGCTGCCGGGCTGGAAGCGCAGGAGCTGGAAAAATGCCGCCGGCAAGCCGGTCAAGAACCAGGCGTTGTGGCAGCGGCTGGATCAGGCCGTCCGGCGGCACAAGGTTGTCTGGCACTGGGTCAAGGGGCACAGTGGACATGCCGAGAATGAACGTGTTGATGCGCTGGCCAATCGCGCCATTGCCGAAAAGCGTGGCAGCCAGAGTAATCTGAGTGTGTGAGCAGACAGGCAGGCAGAATCATGAGCAGACAGATCATACTGGATACTGAAACCACGGGGCTGGACACCAGGGACGGCCACCGCATTATCGAAATCGGCTGTGTGGAGATGATCAACCGCCAGTTGACCGGTAATAATTTTCACCTTTACCTGCAGCCGGATCGGGAAATTGATGCCGAAGCGGTTGAGGTCCACGGAATCACCAGCGAATTCCTGGCTGACAAGCCGCGTTTTGAGGCGATTGCCGAGGATCTGGTTTCCTACCTGGAAGGTGCGGAACTGATCATTCACAACGCACCGTTTGATATCGGGTTTCTGGACTACGAACTGGGTCTGGTTGGGCGTGGCTTTAAAACCATGAGTGAATACTGTACCGTGGCGGATACCCTGGTCATGGCCCGTGAGCTGTTTCCGGGGCAGCGGGCCAGCCTTGATGCCCTGTGCCGGCGCTACGAGATCAACGATGCCCATCGTACCCTGCATGGTGCCCTGCTGGATGCGGAGATTCTGGCCGACGTGTATCTGGCCATGACCGGCGGGCAGGTCAGCCTGACACTGGGGCGTGGCGATGCCGGTGCCGCTGGCAGTGGTATGGCCGGGCGGCGTCAGGCCGTGCCGGAAGCCAGCGGCCTGCGGGTGCTGCTGGCGGATGAAGATGAACTGGCCGCCCATGCCCAGCGCTTGGCCGAGATCGAAAAGGCAGCCGGGCGTTGCCTGTGGGTCGGCTAGTCGGCTGCTGATCGGAGCGAAAGGCCGGCATGGCACCGGGATGCCCGGTTTGAACAAAACACGCTTGATTAACGACTGTTTGGCTGATGGCCGGCATTTCACCCCAATACCGGCACACAGGTTTGATGATCGGAGGTAATGAGTGTCAACCCCCCTGGGAAACATGAGCTGGCTTGACCCGGTCCGCTTCAAGAGTGCTGCTTCCCGGCGCTTTATCGAATTCTGTCGTCAGGATCTGGCTGCTGCCGATCCCCGTCCGGACAAGGCGGCGCTGGCGCTTTACCGTGAGGCTGCCTTGCTGGTGCTGGAGCGGCTGGAGGCCATGTCCACCCCGAGGGACAGAACATGATTGTCACTGATCTGCTGGCTGAAGATTTCCGCAAATACGAATACCTGCATCTGGAGGCGTTGCCTGAGCGTGGTCTGCTGGCACTGGTTGGCGGCAATGAGTCCGGCAAAAGCAGTATCGGTGATGCCATTGCCTTTGCGCTCTTCGGCCACTCGCTGGCCGTGGATGTGACCGACAGTGGCAAACTGGTGCGCTGGGGCAGTCAGGCCGCCAGTGTGACCCTGTCCTTTCGCCAGCGTGGTCGGCATTACCGGCTGGCACGCCGGGTCGATCCGGGCGGGGTCCAGTCCGCTTCACTCTGGAGTGTGGACGAGGGCCGGACCCTGGCTGATACGCCCGTCGAGGTGGCACAGGCGCTGAAGGGCGTGCTGGGTTATGACTATCCCGCTTTTGTCAGGGCATTCTACTGGAGCCAGCAGATCAGCACCGACAGCAAGGCGGATACCGAAAGCCTGCGCGCCATGGCCGGGGTGCGGGCCTATCTGCAGCTGGAGCAGCAGTTGCAGCAGGAGCGGCAGCAGGAGACCGGGGGGCTGGAGCAGGTGCAGTCCCGGATGGAGGCTTTACGTCAGGCGCGTGATACGCTGGCACTGGACCGGGATCTGCTGCCGGAGCTGCTGGATATTCGCGAGACGCTGGAGGACCGGCAACGCGGCGGTGGCAGCCTGTCCCGCTCCATCACCCAGTCAGCCCGCTCCTATCCGGAAGATCATGCCACCTTTCACGCCCTGCTTGGGCGCCTGAAGTGGCTGAACCGTCTGGCGGCTGTCGGGATCGGGGCTTTTCTGCTGCTGTTTGTGGCCGGTATGCTGCTGTCCTGGTTGCCGGGTGGGTTTGCGTGGTCGGGGCAGGAGCCGGAGGTGCTGATTCGCCTGGGGCGCACGCTATTATGGGGCGGCATGGTTGTGGCACTGATGGCCAGCGGGCTCCTGTTCTGGGGCTGGCATGCGGAACAGCGACGCCTGCCAGCCCTGCGTGACCGGTCGATACGCTTTGCCGCCAGTCTGGCCAATGTTGTCCGTCAGTTGGGGAGCTCCCTTGAGGAGACGCTGGGGGAAAGGGCGGAGCATTATCTGGTCGGGCGTAAGGTGCTGATGCCACCGGCACAGGCGGCTGAGCTGGATGCGCAGGTTCAGGAGCGCCTGCGGCAGTTTGACGGCCTGCCGGAGCGGGTACGCCTGTTTGAAGCCGACCCTGCCAGTGTCGGGCTGCAGGTACCGGCCTTGATGGATGATCTGGAGCGTCACAATACCGCTCTGGATGGTTTTGTCCGGGTGCTGGATCAGGATGTGGTGCATGAGCAGACGCTGGTGGAGCAGTATCAGGGCCTGAATCAGGGGCTGACCGACAGGGAAGCTGAAGCCAGACGGCATCACCATACCATGCGGGTTCAGGATATGGCCCTGACCCTGGTGCAACGGGCTTCAGAACATTCAGCTGCCCGTTTCAACAGCATTGTGCACAAGCGCTGTCAGGCTCTGCTGGCGGATTTTACCCAGGCCCATTATGACAGCCTGGAAATCAATACCGATTTTGCCTTGCGGGTATTGTCGCGCGAAAAGGGTGACTTTCTGGATTTTGAGGAAATATCCGCTGGCACCCAACGCCAGATCGCCCTGGCCATGCGGGTGGCTCTGGCCAATGCACTGGCAGAAAGTACGGATGCCGGCCAGCAGCTCCTGTTTCTGGATGAGCCTTTCGCCTTTTTTGACCCCGAGCGTACCAGCGCGACGTTACAGAGCCTGAAGGAAATGACGGATGGCCGTGTCTGCCAGATATGGGTTACGGTCCAGTCTGTGCTGGATGGGATGGCGGGTGCTTATCTGGTGTACTGTGATGGTACACAGCCTGAAATTGCCATGATTGATGACTCCAGGGAAAAAAAAACTTGAATCTGAAAAGTCGCTGTGTAGAATAGCGGCCTTCGGGTCGTTAGCTCAGTCGGTAGAGCATCTGACTTTTAATCAGGTGGTCGAGCGTTCGAATCGCTCACGACCCACCATTTTCCCTAGAAAAAGCAGCAGGTTACGTTAGTTTGCGGCCTGCTGTTTTTTTGTTTTAAGTGTATTTTTCCCGGTTTACGTGTATTTCTAGCTTCAGTGGTATTCTACACTGGCTAAATCGGCGGCTTGAACGAGTCGATTTTGTGATTGTACCTGTCACGCATCGATTCGCTTCTATGGCCTGCAATCTTGTCGTCTTCTGCGTCGCTGATGCCCTTGTGCTTCAGCAGGTGCAGTGACCAGAATGCCTTCTCCAATCCCTGTTCCTTCATTTTCTTTTTCAGGCGGGCCATATTGCTCTGGATGCCGGAGGCGGTGTATTTGTCGCCGAACTTGTTGATCAGCAGTGGCGGGTCAATCGGGAGTATCGTGTGCTGCTGGTGCCGGGCCAGTGCTGCCTTGTAGGCTTGATAGAGCCGAGTTTTTTCTTTGGGGATGTCCGGGTTGTTCGACCATGAGATGATGGTGTCCTTGCTGCCTTTACGGCGGTGGACATGGATGCCTTGTTCTGAGCAGTCGCTGACCCGCAGGTCGATCACTTCCAGGTTGCGGGCGGCAAGCGCCAGCGAGAGTTCAAACAGGATCGGGAGTATGCTGTCGGGCAGGTTCAGGGCGATGTTGTATTGCAGCCAGTATTCATCGTCAGTCACATAGCGGTCACGCCTGTTTTCCTTTATGCGCTCGAAACCCAGCAGCGGGTTGCGGTCTACTCCCAGGTCGGGAATGTAGTTGGTGGCCCAGCTGATCATGGCCGAGACATAGGCAATTTCCCGGTTGATGGATGACCGACCGTCCCTGCCCTGTTCCCGTGCCATCTCCAGGCGTCGTTCAGCGATTTTCTGGAACAGGGGCTTTGTTACTTCCCTGATATGGAGATCACCCACCATTTTGAGTTCGCCGTCAGCAGCCATGGGGTGTTGCAGGATTTTTTGTGTGTAGCCAGCTGACTCCTGACTTTTGGCGGATAACTCCCGAAACTGGCGGCTGTCCTGATATTGCTTGCTGATCCAGTGCAGGGTATTGCGTTCACCGATCAGTTGCTGTTTCAGGTTGGCCTTGGCGGCCAGGTAGGCGGCCATGATCTTGTCGTCCGGGTCGCCGACTTTGCCGAGCCTGACCGGTGGACTGAGCTGGCCACGGCTGTCCAGGCGGATGCCATCGTGACGTTCCGAGTGCGGAATGT
>JAGRJD010000065.1:0-418 GCA_020442915.1 Thiothrix sp.
ATACCGATGATGACGGTGACGGCAAACTGTCGGCTGATGAAAATAATGATCCGAATAATGACGGCAGCCCGGCAGATGCGGTGGATACCGATGGAGACGGCAAGCCGGATTATCTGGACGCGGATGATACCGATGGCCCGGATGCTGATCCGGATGGTGACGGCCTGAGTAATGCCGACGAGGTGAAAGCAGGTACTGATCCGGCCAATCCGGACTCTGACGGTGATGGCATTCCGGATGGTGTTGAAGTCGGTGCCGATCCGGCCAACCCGGTCGATACCGATAATGATGGCACGCCGGATGCGCTGGATGCCGATGATGACAATGACGGTATCCTGACGGTCAACGAGAACTACAACGGCGGCACCCCGGCGGATGATGATACCGATGATGACGGTACCCCGGATTATCTGGATAC
>JAGRJD010000065.1:426-21317 GCA_020442915.1 Thiothrix sp.
ATGATGACGGTGACGGCAAGCTGTCGGCTGATGAGCAGAACGACCCGAATCAGGATAAAAGTCCTGCGGATGCGGTGGATACTGATGGTGATGGTATTCCGGATTACCTGGATGCCGACGATACGGATGGCCCCCTGATTGATGCGGACGGTGATGGCCTGACCAACAGTGAAGAAAGCACGATCGGTACCAATCCGAATGATCCGGACAGTGATGGTGATGGCATTCCGGATGGTGTTGAAGTCGGTTCCGATCCGGCCAACCCGGTCGATACCGATAATGATGGCACGCCGGATGCGCTGGATACCGATGACGATGGTGACGGCGTCCTGACCGCCAACGAGAACTACAATGGTGGCACGCCGGCGGATGATGATACCGACAGTGACGGTACCCCGGATTATCTGGATACGGATGATGACGGAGATGGTATACCGTCTGCCAGCGAGGGTAATGACCCGGACAAGAATGGCAGTCCGGATGATGCGGTTGACACGGATGGTGACGGTATTCCGGATTACCTGGATGACACCGTGAACAGCATTGCATTACAGGTACGTCTGATTCTGCAGGGCGCCTACAACCGTACTGAGGGCCTGATGAATGACACCTTGAGAAGCAAGAACCTCCTTCCGCTCAGCCAGCCGTATGGAGCCATTTCCACCATTGCCTACAATGGTACCGAGCAGAGCAATGCCCCTGTCCTGGTTGCCACGGGTAGCGATGCGGCGGTTGACTGGGTGGTCGTGGAGTTGCGCAGTGCTGCCGACAGTCAAACCCTTGTTGCCAGAAAGGCAGGATTGGTACAGCGTGATGGTGATGTGATGGAGGCTGACAGTGGCAGTACATCGCTGAGCTTCGCCGGTATCGCTCCGGGTAATTACTATGTCAGCGTGCGGCACCGTAACCACCTGGGGGCAATGACCCTGAATACGGTGAATGTGCAGGCAACGCCGACACTGGTTGACTTCACGACAGCGGCCACGGGTGTTTACGGCACCCATTCACGCTATGTGAAGACAAGCGGTGGTGTAGCGACAGCGCCTTACATGCTGTGGGCTGGTGAGGTCAAGGCCGATGGCAGGGTTATCGCCAACGGACCCGGTCAGGACCCGGCTGAGGTATTGCGTTCGGTGTTCCTGGATGCAGGTAACGAGAGTATGACAACCAACTATATTTCCGCAGGTTACAAGCTATCCGATGTGAATATGGACGGTAATACGATCGCGGCGGGTCCGGGCAATGACCTGAACCTGATCCTGGCCAATGTACTGGTTCATCCGGGCAACCTGCAGAATGCTGCCAACTATATTGTTCAGCAGCAATTGCCATAACTCTGGAAGGTGGGTGGGGTTTTGTGCCCCACCCACAACCAGCCGGGGGTTATGCAAACGTTGAAACCAATAATTAAAAAATCATACTGGTAAATAACAATGAAAAAATCGCTTGCTCATGCCGTATCAAAGGGGTTTGTTTTTTTCGCACTGGCACAGGCTTGCGGGTTTGCCCATGCTTTGGCTACTGCAACGGATGGGGTTGAATACAAAATTGTCTGGGATGCGGCTGCATCCCGTTATCGGGTTTATTTCCGGCCTGATTCCACGCCCGCCCCTGATCTTACCCTGTCGTCCCAGGTGACGCTGCGTGTTCCACATGCCCTCGGTACCGACCGTTTCGTTGTCACGGGGCTGCAGAGCCCGCATGCCCCCGGTGCCACTTGGCAGGCCAGTTCAAGGGTGGATGCACCGGATGAGGACGGGAGCGTGGACTACATCTCCTTTACGCCGACCATCAGCAATTCCCAGGTATTTGCCTGGCAGGCCGGTGTGGAGCAGGAGGTTTTCAGTTTTGCCAACAGTGGGTCTTGCATGGGGACGGTCGCGATCATGGATAATGATGCCGATCCGTTCAATACCGTACCCAATTCCGCTGGAACCAACCCCGGCAATGAGCTGAGCAATATCGGCTGGGCAGCCGACAATGCCTATCTGGGCACCTATGGCAGCACCGCCGAGTGTCCGCGTACCGTGGGCAGCAATACCAGCCCGGTGGCAGCCGACGATTCAGCCAGTGCGGGCCAGGGAGTTCCCGTAACCATCAATGTGCTGGCCAATGATACCGATGCCAATGGCGATACCTTGGATATTGAGTCCTTTACCCAGCCGCCGAATGGCTCGGTGGAGCAGGTGGGCAAGGACCTGGTGTATACCTCCAGTGCCAGTTTTATCGGGACTGACACGTTTACCTATACCGTGACCGATGGCAAGGGGGGCACGGATACCGCACAGGTGACTTTTACGGTCAGCGCCGATGGCGGGAGCAGCAGCAATACCGCCCCGGTGGTGGCAAATGACAGTGCCAGCACCACGAGCGGCTCAGCTGTCAGCGTGGCGGTACTGGCCAATGATTCGGATGCGGAGGGCGATACCCTCTCCATCAGCAATTATACTGACGGTGATTTCGGTACCGTCAGCCTTCAGGGCAACAATCTGGTTTACACACCTTCCAGTGGCTTTACCGGTACTGATACCTTCCAGTATACGGCTTCGGATGGCAAGGGTGGCACCAGTACCGGTACCGTCACTGTCACCGTCAGCAGTACCGGTGGTGGTGGCAGCAATACCAAACCGGCAGGGGCTGATGATGCGGCAACCGTCACCGAAGATGGGTCGGTCGTGATTGATGTCCTGGCCAATGATACCGATGCGGAAGGGGATACCCTGAGCATCAAGACCCTGACTGATGGTGCGCACGGAACGGCTTACCAGTCAGGTGGACAGATTCGTTACGAGCCGAATGCCGGCTTTATCGGAACCGATGTGTTCACTTATGTTGTCTCGGATGGCAAGGGCGGGGAAACCACGGTGACGGTAACGGTAACGGTGGAAGCCAAGCAGGATGATACCTGTGCGACACCGCCGGCTGTTGCGCTGGCTGACAAGCTTTATTACCGTGTGGACTGGAGTGCAGCTGATCAGCGATACCATGTTTACATGTATCCGGGCAGTACGCCGTCGCCGGATCTGAGCCAGACTGCCCAGGTAACGGTGAAGGTGCCGGTCAGTGGTGATGGCACGGATAATTTTGAGGTTTCCGGTATTCAGTCGGCAATTTCCGGTATCAGCTGGGACAAGGCCGGACAGAGTGATGGGCCCGGTGAGGATTCAGGCTCCAGCTACATCTCCTTCAACATGTCCCCATCTGACTACCAGGCTTTTCAGTGGCAGGCCGGTACGGAAATTGAAGTATTCAGCTTCCAGAATGCAGCAGCCTGTCTGGGTCCGATGGTGTTGATGAACAATGATACCGATCCGTTCAACGTATTGCCGAATTCCTCCGGTACCAATCCGGGCAACCAGTTTACCAACCTAGGCTGGGGGGATGTTTCGGACAACAACTATCAGGCCAACTATGGCTGTCCTGCCGAGTGTTTCGATACCAGTAAGGACAGCGATGATGACGGGTTGACTGATGGTGAGGAGAAGGCGCTCGGAACGGACCCGTATGACCCGGACAGTGATGGTGATGGCATTCCGGATGGTACGGAAATCAAGGATGCTGCCAACCCGGTGGATACGGATCAGGATGGCAAGATTGATGCGCTGGACAGTGATGATGATGGTGACGGGCTGTTGACCATTAATGAGGATTATAATGGTGGTTCGGCCCTGGATGATGATACCGACAAGGACGGCATTCCGGATTATCTGGACCCGGATGATGATAATGACGGTACGCCGACGCGGCAGGAAAATGCCGATCCCAACAAGGACGGATCGCCGGCGGATGCGGTGGATTCGGACAAGGATGGCATACCCGACTACCTGGATGCCAGCAACGACAGCGGGAGCAATGGTGGCGGCGGCGGTAGCGGGAGTGTTGCCATTCCCACCCTGACCGAGTGGGCGCAGATTCTACTCAGTCTGTTGTTGGGAGGCTTTGCATTCCGCAATCTGCTGCAGAAGCGGGAGGATTGAGTCTGTATCGGGCCAAGGGGGCGGAAAGTATCTCTGCTCCCTTGGTGAAGTGAATGTCATGTTGTAGAAATACAACTTGCGTTCTACGGTTTCAGCGCATACCCTTGCGGCCAATGAAACCGTAGTATTTGTCGGGGTGTTTGCTGATAGCAACAGGTGCTTTGGATTTTCTTTTTGTCACTCTGGATTGATTTGTTTTTAAACAAATTAAGCCGTTAATAATAATGACAACAAAATCGAGTTTGACCCATCCCGGCTGTGATAAACACCGTTGTGATGATATTGAGAGTAACAGAAATGAAGCTTTACAAGTTTTTGGTGATCTTTTGCTTTTCCCTTTTTGCTGTTCCGGTTCTGGCTGCACAGCCCGCTAATTTTTCCTTCACCGACATGAATGGACAATACCACCGCTTTTCGGATTATCGGGGCAAGTGGGTCATTGTGAATTACTGGTCAACCTACTGTGGTCCCTGCATTTCCGAGCTGCCTGTCCTTAAGGCCATTGCCCAGCGCTATCGCGGCAGGGTGGAGGTGCTGGGTATGGATGCCGGTGAAACACCAGTTAATGACCTGAAGCAGTTTTCACGCCAGAAAGGCCTCAATTATACCGTGATTCCGACTCAGGACAGTACCATGTTCGCACTGGGCCTGATTTATGGGGTGCCCACCACTTTTATCGTTTCTCCGCAGGGGCAGATTGTGGATACCCACATGGGTGTCATGTCGATGGAACGCATCAGTCGGTTTGTCGATGCCGGACAGCCGAATCCCAGAGTGGCCAGTTTCCGGTAAGGGGGATAGTGGCTACACCTCAGAAAAAGATAACAAAAGGCCGCCTGATCAGGCGGCCTTTTGTTTGTGCTGATCAGCGCAGCCTCAGTTGCTGGCCGGGATTGATCTGGTAGTTGGGGGCCTGAAGGTTGTTCAGGCGGATAATGTCTTTCCAGTACACGCCGGTATTGCGCATGACCTGGAAAACCGTATCACCCCGCTGGACCGTATAGGTGTCTCCGCCGGAGAAGTTGCTGGGAGCAAAGGCGTCGCTGGTTGTGGTTGTCGTAGTCCCGGTATTGGCTTTGGGAGGCGTGTAGTCGTAATAGCTGGTGCTGGTATCACCGTAGCTGACCGGCTGCTTGGGGCGGGCACTGTCGTAATAGGAACCCTGGGCTGGTGGAGTGGCATTGTAGTCGTTGTAATAGTTATTGCCGGTCGTGGTGGTGCCTGCCGGATTGCTGGCGGCATTGTCATAGTAGGTGGCACTGCTGTTGCCGCTGGTATTGGCACTGGTCGGACTGGAATAGTCATAGGGAACCTGGGGCTGAACCTGCGGGCGTTGCTGGGGCGGCGGTGTGACGGACTGTCCGCCTGCCGTGCAGTTGATGTTGGTATGGGTATGGTTCAGGCCCTGCGCCGGCAGCGGGTGGGTGTGTGCCCTGCCGCAATGGGAATGGGTGACACCCTGAGCCGCAGGTTGTGTGGCAACCGGGGCGGGCTGGTTGTATTGCGGTGGCGTGCCATATTGCGGCACATTGTTATACTGAGGCATCGGTACAGGTGCCGCCTGGGCCGGATTGGGGTTACTTCCGCCAATATTGTGGGTATGGTTCAGGCCGCTGGCAGGCAGTCGGTGACTGTGTACCTTGCCGCCATGCGAATGGGTGACTGCACCGTTCTGCGGGGGCTGGTAGTTTTGCACTGGTGCTGGCTGGGGAACAGGGGCTGCAGGTGGCTGATAGACAGGTGCCGGCGTGGGTGGCCGGTAGACAGGTGCCGGCGGTTGGTAGGCAGGTGCCGGTGTCGGGGTTGTGCCCGAGCCGAGGGTGTGGGAGTGATTGAGGCCGCTGGCGGGCAGTTTGTGACTGTGTACCTTGCCGCCGTGTGAGTGGGTCACGACGCCTGTGCTGTCATAACTGCCGCCGGTACTGGCTGCAGCTGAAGGCACTGATGGTGAGGAGCCCTGTGGTGTCCCATATTGCCCGTTCGGGGCGCATGCTGTTGTCATCAGGGCAACAACCGATGTTGTTGCCAGTAACGTGATTTTTCTGTCCATGATTACACCTGTGTCATTAAAACAATCAATAGAAGAGCGGCAACAATAATCCAGCCCAGCCATTCGATATAGCGGATTATCAGGGGTTCCATTCTGGGGCCCAACCAAGCCAGTAATGCCGAAACGATAAAAAAACGCGCTCCCCGCCCGATAATGGATGCAAATGTGAATGGAATCAAGGCCATTGACAGCAAGCCGGCAGTGATCGTGAAGATTTTGTAGGGAATGGGGGAAAATCCCGCCACAACCACTGCCCAGACTCCCCAGTGCTCAAACCAGTTTTTGGCCTGTTCCAGTTTGTCTCCATAACCCCACTCCAGAATCAGCGGATGCAGTATGTCAAAGGCAAAGGCTCCGATCAGGTAGCCGGCAATCCCGCCGATGACGGATGCTGCGGTGGTCAGGGCCGCCAGCCACAACCAGCGTTGCGGTCGCGCCATGACCATGGGAATCAGCATGATGTCCGGGGGGACCGGAAAAAAGGAGGACTCCGCAAAGCTCAGGCTGCCCAAGTAAAGCTCGGCATGCGGGTGTTTGGCCCACCCCATCACTTTGTCATAAAGGGATGAAAAAAGTTTCATATTGATCTGTTGGTTGTTTTATGGATGATGGGGTCGGACAGGAGTGGTACAAACTGTACCGGCTCAATGGTTTCATGCCTGAAATGACCGTCTTTCAGGGCGGTGACAACGCGAAGCTCTTGGGGCGTACCAACCGGAATGACGAGGCGTGCTCCTTCCGCGAGTTGCTCAAGCAGTGCTGCCGGTATGTCCTGCGGGGCTGCCGTCACCAGAATGCCGTCAAACGGTGCCTGGGCCGGCAAGCCCCAGGTTCCGTCGCTGAGTGAGGCCTGAATATTGCGGTAACCCAGATCCCTGAGCAGTTTGCGGGCCTGTCGATAAAGCGGTTCAATCCGTTCCACGGTATAAAGCCGGGTGCTGAATGCGCCCAGCACGGCTGCCTGATAACCTGAGCCGGTGCCGACTTCCAGGACCTTGTCCAGCGGGCGCTCGCCGGCCAGCAGCAGTTCGGTCATGCGCGCCACAATATAGGGCTGGGAAATGGTTTGGCCGTGTCCGATGGGCAGGGCGGTATTTTCATAGGCGCGATGGGCCAGTGCTTCATCGACGAACAGGTGACGGGGAACCTTGCTGATGACCTTGAGTACGGCTTCATTGCGGATGCCGCGTGTCTGCAGCTGTTCAACCAGCCGGTCACGGGTGCGCTGGGATGTCATGCCGATGCCCTGAATGGCCTGCGGGCTGATCATGCGGAGCCTTTGAGCCAGTCGGCTGTCATTGCCAGTGCCTGATGCCGGGTCAGGTCGCTGTGAATGGGGGTGACGGAGACAAAGCCGTTTTCAACGGCATGAAAGTCGGTGCCCTCACCGGCATCTGCGGCACCGCCGACCGGTCCGACCCAGAAGATTTCGTTGCCTCTGGGGTCCCGGGAGCGGATCACCGGTTCACCTTTGTGGCGCTGACCCAGCCGGGTGACACGAAAGCCCCTGACTTCGTCCCAGTGGCGGGCTGGCACATTGATGTTGAGGATCATCTGACTGCGCCCGGCATACAGGGGCAGGCGCTCCAGCAGGTGGGTGACAGCCCGGACAGCGGTGGGGATGTAGCTGCTGTCTTTGGTATTCAGGGAAACCGCCAGGGCCGGGTAGCCCAGAAACCGACCTTCCATGGCAGCGGCCACTGTGCCGGAATACAGCACATCATCCCCGAGGTTGGGGCCATTATTGATGCCGGAAATAACAATGTCGGGTGTATCGCGGTACAATCCGGTCAGTCCGAGGTGGACACAGTCGGTGGGTGTGCCGTTGACGCTGTAGAGTTGTTCGCCATGGTCACGCAGGCGCAGTGGTGTCTCCAGGGTCAGCGAGTTGCTGGCACCGCTGCGGTCACGGTCCGGAGCGACGGTGACAACAACATGGCTCTGGCAGAGTTGGCTGCGTAATGCCTGCAGTCCCGGTGCATGATAGCCATCATCGTTGCTGAGCAGTATGTTCATTCAGGTAGTCCCGTGCTGTTTCTGGTTATTAAGGAGGATGAACCATGAAAAAAATGCCTGACCTCCGGCAATCCGGGCCTGATTCCGATGAAGCCTCCCTGTTTCTGGAATCTGTCCGGGACGTTGTGCCTCTGACCCCGAAGGATCTGGTCGTGCATGATACTCCAAAGCCGCTGCCGATTCCGTTGAAAACACTTGAGGATGAGCAGCAGGTGCTGGAGGACATGTTTTCCGATGAATATGATCCGGTTGAGCTCCAGCCGGGCGATATTCTGAGCTATAAGCGGGCCGGAATACAACACAGGGTTTTCAACAAGCTGCGTCGGGGTGAGTACCGGGTGGCGGCGGAGCTGGACCTGCATGGCCTGAGTGCCCGGGAGGCACGCGGGTATCTGGCCGAGTTTCTGGTGACGATTTATCCCCTGAAGGGGGAGTGTGTGCGTATCATTCATGGCAAGGGCAACCGTTCCAGCCACAAAGGGCCGGTACTGAAAGTGAAAATCAACAACTGGTTGCGCCAGCATGACCGGGTGCAGGCGTTTCATTCAGCACGCCCGGTGGATGGGGGAACGGGGGCCGTTTATGTCTTGCTGCGGCGTTAAGGGGAGAGCATTGTGCCCAGGGTGAGTGTGCGTGCGGTCATCATCAAGGCGGAGCGAATTCTTCTGTCCCGCTACCGGGATGAACGTGGCGACTGGTATATGACCCCCGGTGGCGGTGTGCATGAGGGAGAAACCCTGCAGGAGGCTTTTGTCCGGGAGCTGCGTGAGGAGCTGGATGCCGGGGCGGTATTTGGCCGTGTCCTGTTCGTGCGCGAGGTCATTGCCGACCGTTATCCTTCGCCCTGGTTGCCGGCGGGATTTCACCAGCTGGAGTTTTTCGTATCGGCCCGGCTGCTGTCCCAGCCACGGCAGCAGCCGCTGGTGCCTGACCCCTCACAGGTCGGGCATGAGTGGGTGGCACTGGACAGCTTGCAGGAGCGTTTGTTTTTTCCTGCCGATCTGGTTGAAAATTTCAGGCTGCAGCAATGGCCTGAATTTTATTACGGACTGACACGTTAGTTTTGCCGGTCAGTATTCCGGGTGGCCCTTTTTCCAGCTCTGCAGATCGACCACTTTTTTCTCCGTCGGACTGGGATCATGGACATGTCCCAGCAGGACTGAAGGATTGCCCTCCAGGAACTCTTTCATCAGGCGCAGTTTCAGGCTCAGGGGAAACTGCTGTTCCGACAGGTTGTTTTCCAGTGACTCCGCTTCTTCTTCGGTCAGGGAGTCAACCAGCATCTGCCAGCGTGAGCGCAGGGCATTTTCCAGCGGTGTACTGTCCTGCTCCAGCTGTTGCTGAATATTGTCCGGCAGCGTTTCCAGCCAGGCATCGAAATTTTCCCGAACCGTATCGCTGTGTGATGAATCCAGGGCATCCAGGATTTCCTGCAACCATTCCACCTCAGCCTGGCGGGCCATCTGGTCGGATTCATGGACGGGCTCGCCATTGTGTACCATGTTGTTGCTGTGGCCATGCTTTTGCCACAGTATTTTCAGTGCCGGAAGGTATGAACCCAGTCTGGCAATCGGGTGCTCCAGCGTGTCCGGTGTGCTGTTGAGCCGGAACAGGGTGGGTTGCAGTTGTTGGGTCAGCTGAAAAGCCTGGTACAGTGCGCTGACGTACTGGAAGGCATCAAACGTGAAGGTGATGATGTTTTCATCATAATCCTCACTGTCACTGCTCAGGTCGACATTGAGGAAGGGTTCATAGTGTTCAAAGACCAGGTCCCAGTGAATCAGCGTGTCATCATGCCGGATGCTGATCGGGGTCTCGACCTGGAAATGCGGGGTTTCCCGTGCGGTGTTGATCAGCCAGTAATCGCCATGGTTGCGGGCGCTTTGAACCAGCGCATCCATATCCGTGAATTCCAGCGGTGCACTGAATATCTGGGCCGGACTTTTATAGGTGTCCTGCACCGTGAGGTAGAGGTGGGGAAGACCGCCTTCAAGTACAGCGGTAACGGAAAGACTTTGGTTCATGTGCGCTATTGTAGCATTCGCTCCAGCCGAAGCATTTGTTTTTGTAGTGTCTTGCCACTATTATCTGGCTGGGTTTGACCGGTAAGGATGGTGCCAGGGTGTTGCTGCGGGATGGTTTGTTTCAAAGACAGGAAGCCAATTGATGGTTAGATGGGCATTGAGCCGGATTTCCGATCTGCTGCTGGCATTGCTGCTGGCAGCGCTGGTATTGTGGTTCCTGTTGACCCAGCCGGTTTTTCCCCACGCCGGGAAGGTGCAGCTGCTGCCACTCAAGCCGGAGACGCTGGCAGCGGACCTGAAGCAGCTGACATCGATTCATGACAATGATCCGGATGACCAGGTGCGCCTGAAAGCCATTCTGGATTACCTTTATCTGGCCTTGTCCGGGACGGGTGTGGTGGATGTCGTGGGGCGCGGCAATGGCCAGAAACTACTGACCGTGAAGGTTGGCAAGGACTCCAGCCGCAAGCTGTTCATGGTGTTTCATTATGTGGTCACGGAAACTCCCATGCTGGAAGCTGCCGAGCTTGCCAGTACCCTGATTGCGCTCTGTCGTTCCCTGACGGCTGACAGCGGGGCGGAGATGCAGCTGAACCTCAGCATCTTTATTCACCCGTATCAGGGGCTGTCCGCCGGCTTGCTGAATGCGAGCCTGTACCATGCCGAGAGCATTCAGGGCCGTTTTGGTGAGGGTGACTGGTTGCTGGTGTTTGCGCCGGGTTTTCGGCTGCCGGATGCGCTTTATGCCTCTGAACAGTGGAGATATTTCAGCCTGCTGCTGCCCCGGAGCAGTGATGAGCTGGCCCTGTTCGGTCGCATGACGGATGCCCTGCGCCTGCGGCAGCTGAAGGTGGCGTTCGGCAAGGCCGGTATCCGTGATACCGAGTCCCTCAATGTTCCTACCAGTTTCGGCGGCATGCCCGAGTCAGCTCTCAAGGTCTACTGGGACCGGCAGCTGCCCGCCATATTGGCAAGGCCGGATATTTTGATAAAGGACAAAAATTTCGATGGCCATATCCGCTTTGTTTCCGCACTGTATCTGCTGCTGGACAAAGGCATATAGGCGGTTGAATTCTTCCTTGCGTCATTTGCTGCTTGTTTGTTAGAGTCGCCCCCAGCCAATCGGGCAACCGCTGCCGGCAATGGACCCGTTCCGTTGCAGGGGGAGGAAAGTCCGGGCTCCACAGGGCAAGACGCCAGGTAACGCCTGGGCGATGCAAGTCGACGGAAAGTGCCACAGAAAAGATACCGCCCCGCCAGGGGTAAGGGTGAAATGGTGCGGTAAGAGCGCACCGCGCTGCTGGCAACAGCAGTGGCAGGGTAAACCCCGTCTGGAGCAAGACCAAATAGGGATGCGATAGTGTGGCCCGCACTGCATCCGGGTAGGTTGCTTGAGGTGTGTGGTGACGCACATCCTAGATGTATGGTTGCCTTCGACAGAACCCGGCTTACAGATTGGCTGCTTTTTTCCGTACCTGCCGGTGCCGGATTTTTTCTTGAAGTGTTTCCTCCGGTTTCCTCTTTATTCCCCTCTATTTAAACGTTATTGTCTGATTTGCTATTGATTTGTGCAGATTCTGCCTGCTCACTTGTCGGCAACTTTTTGCTGTTCAAGGGTTTTTTTCAAGATTCCATTGACAGGGTGGGGAGTGGTTTCTATTATCTGTCTATTAGTGGAAAAAAGTGGGAAGAAGTGGTTTATTCTGGCTCGTTGTGACGAACGTGGAATAGGCGGTCTGGGTTGGGAATGTTTCGTGGCATCTCGAATATCACTATCGACACCAAGGGCAGGCTGTCCATGCCGGCCAAGTATCGTGATGCCATCATGGAAGGTGCTGCCGGCCAGATTGTCATTACTGTGGATCATGCGGATCGTTGCCTGCTGGTTTACCCGATGGACCAGTGGGAGCGGGTTGAGCGTACCCTGATGAACCTGCCCAACCTGAACCGGCGGGTCAGAAACATGCAGCGCCTGATCTTGGGGCATGCGGCAGAACTGGAGCTGGATGCTCAGGGCCGTCTGCTGTTGCCGGGGCCGTTGCGGGAGTATGCCGGCCTGGATAAAAAGGCCGTGCTGGTAGGGCAGGCAACCAAGTTTGAACTCTGGGATGCCGATACTTGGCAGGCCGCACGCGATTCCTGGTTGCAGGAAGCCCAGGATGATGAGGAGGCCAATCATATTCTGAGTCAGGTTTCCATGTAATGCCACTGGATGCAGGACACCAGCCCGTGCTGCTGGGAGAAGCAGTGGCGGCGTTGAATATCCGTCCTGAGGGTGTCTATGTCGATGGCACTTATGGTCGGGGCGGGCATGCGGCACGCATGCTGGCGTTGCTGGGCAGGCGGGGACGTCTGCTGGTTATTGACAAGGATCCGGAGGCTATCCGGGATGCACGGCAGCGTTTTGGTGCCGATGGACGCTTGCTCGCCTGGCAGGGGTCTTTTGCCTGTTTTAATCAGGCATTGGCTGAATGCGGGCTGCCGGGGCAGGTTGATGGTTTATTGCTGGATCTGGGAGTGTCTTCGCCCCAGCTGGATGATCCTCAGCGTGGCTTCAGTTTTATGCGTGATGGTGCGCTGGATATGCGCATGAACCCCGGTCAGGGTGAAAGTGCTGCCGTATGGCTGGCAACGGCAGGTGAGGCGGAAATTGCCGATGTGTTATGGCGTTATGGTGAAGAGCGGTTTTCCAGAAAGATTGCAAGGGCTATTGCAGCTTTCCGGCAGGACAGGCCGCTTGAGCGTACCTCACAGCTTGCCGGTCTGGTGGCGCAGGTTGTGCCGGGCCGGGAGCCGGGCAAGCACCCCGCAACAAGAAGTTTTCAGGCCATTCGCATCCGGGTGAACCGGGAGCTGGAAGATGTTGAGGCCTGTCTCAAGCATGCTGTTGGAACCCTCACCTCAGGAGGTCGATTGGTCGTGATAAGTTTCCATTCTCTGGAAGACAGAATAGTCAAACAGTACCTGCGGCAGCAATCTTCGCCGCCACGTGTGCCCAGAGGGCTGCCACTGACGACGGATCAGCTGACCGGACATCCGGCGTTGCGGCTGGTTGGCCGGGCGGTGCGTCCTGGTCTGGCAGAGACCGGCCTGAATCCGCGTGCGCGCAGTGCCATCATGCGTGTTGCGGAAAAATGCTGAGCCGGGGGCGTCGTCATGCACCGCTGGAAACTCCTGGGGCTGGGGCTGTTATATGTGCTGGTGGTCGGACTGGCCCTGAGTGTCACCATCAACCGTCATCAGGCACGTCAGCTTTTTCTGGAGCTGCAGCAGCTCGAACGCGATCGTGACCAGTTGAATGCCGACTGGAGTCGTCTGACGCTGGAGCAAAGCACACGCCTCAATCAGGTGCGTGTCGAGTCACGAGCCAAAAAGGAATTAGGGATGCAGAAACCTTCTGCAGACAGTATCAGGATAATTCGCGAATGAAACGCCGCAAGACTACATCACCGGTTTTCCAGGGGCGCCGCCTGTTCCTGATGCTGGGGCTTTTGTTCATCATTGGCATTCTCATGCTCAGGGCTGTCTGGCTGGAGGTGTTCCAGCAGTCCATGCTGCAGGAGCGAGCCGATGCCCGTCAGACCAGCATTGTAACCGTCCCGGCCTATCGGGGCATGATTACGGATCGCAACGGGGAGCCGATGGCGGTCAGTTCGCCGGTGGAGTCGCTCTGGTGCAACCCGTCCCGTCTGCTGGAGACGCGTGCCCAGCTGCGTGATCAGTATGATCTGGCCAGCAATGTGGAGGGGAAGAGTAGCGCATCCGAGGTGGAAACACTGGCCGGGCACCGGTATCTGCAGCTGGAGGATGGACTGGCCAAAATCGAGGAGGCTCTGGAAATGGAGCCCGGCGCCCTGATTGACAAGCTGGAGGAGGCAAAGGACAAGAAGTTCATGTATCTGGGGCGGCAGCTGCCTCCTGAGCTGGCCGAAAAGATTCTGGCACTGGAGTTGCCGGGCGTATCCTCCACGCGTGAATACCGGCGCTTTTATCCGCTGGCAGAGACTGCCGGGCATGTGATTGGCATGACCAATATTGATGGTCAGGGGATTGAAGGCATTGAAAAGGCCCGGGATGATCTGCTGGCAGGGCGTAATGGGCGCAAGCGGGTGGTGCGTGACGGACGCCGGCGTATTGTCGAGGATATTGAAAGCATTGAGGATATGGTGCCGGGCAAGGATCTGCAGCTCAGCATTGACAAGCGCATCCAGTATCTGGGGTACAAGGCCCTGAAGACCCAGGTGTACAAGCTGAAAGCCAAGGCCGGTTCACTGGTGGTGATGGATGCCCACAATGGCGAAATTCTGGCGATGGCCAATATCCCTTCCTTTAATCCCAACAACCGCAAAGAGTTGGAACCTTATCGTATCCGTAATCGTGCAGTGACCGATGAATTTGAGCCGGGTTCGACCCTGAAGCCCTTTACGGTGGCTGCTGCCCTGGAGGCGCGGGTGATCGGACCGGATGTGGAAATCGACACCTCGCCGGGGCACCTGAATTTCGGCAAGTATGTAGTGCGTGACCCAGGTAATTATGGCTCCATCACCCTGTCACGCCTGTTGGCCAAGTCCAGTAATGTGGGGGCCAGCCGGATTGCCCTGATGATGGACCCGCGTGACCACTGGATGTTTCTGAGCCGGGTGGGGCTGGGGCATGCCCCCAATGCCGGTTTCGCCGCTGAGGCGAGTGGGCAGCTCAGCAATTATACCGAGTGGGGCAAGGTCGATCGTGCCTCTCATGGCTATGGTTACGGACTTTCCGCCAGCCTGTTGCAGCTGGCACATGCTTATACCCCGTTTGCCGCAAATGGTGTGCTGATGCCGGCCACCATTTACCGGTTGCAGGATGAACCCAGGGGCCAGCAGGTCATGTCACCGGAAACCGCCAGTGCGGTCCTGCAGATGATGGAGGCCGTGGTCCAGTCCACCGGAACCGGCTCACGTGCCATGATTGATGGCTACCGGATTGCCGGCAAGACCGGTACGGCTTTCAAATACATCAATGGCAAATACAGCCGTGACCGTTACATGACCAACTTTATCGGTATTGCACCGGCATCCCGCCCGCGACTGGTGGTTGCCGTGCAGATTGACGAGCCCAAGATCGAGGACAGTGGTGGTCGTGCCGCCGCGCCGGTATTTGCCAAGGTGATGTCGGAGTCGTTGCGGTTGCTGGATATTCCACCGGATAACCTGCCGGAGCTGAAGCAGGTGGAAAATGACAGGTCTGCAGCCGGAGGAGCAACCTGATGTCGCTGGCCATTCAGCTGGCGGGACTGGTATCCGGACAAGTGCCGGATGTTCCCGTTTCCGGTTATGCGCTTGATCATCGCCGGGTGAAGCCCGGCATGGTGTTTGCCGCCCTGCAGGGAACCCGCCGGCACGGCCTGTATTTTGCTGATGCAGCGGTAGCTGCCGGTGCGGTGGCGGTGCTGTATGAGCCGGAAGGCGCCGGGATTTTGCCGACCCTTGATGTTCCGCTGCTGCCTGTGCCGGATCTGGGGCACAAGCTGGGATTGCTGGCTGCCCGTTTTTATGGGCATGCCTCTGAAAGCCTGCGGGTGGTGGGGGTGACCGGAACGGATGGCAAGACCTCCGTCACGCACTTCATTGCCGAGGCGCTGGCCGCCTGCGGTCAGTCGTCCGCCGTCATCGGCACCCTGGGCAGTGGTATTCCCGGTGCACTGGGCAGTGCCACCCATACCACACCGGATGCCATTGAGGTACAGGCTTTGCTGGCCACGTTCAGGGCGCAGGGCTATCAGTCGGTATCCATGGAGGTCTCCTCGCATGCGCTGGTGCAAGGGCGGATTGAGGGCGTGCAGTTTGATACCGCCGTGCTGACCAACCTGACCCGTGACCATCTGGATTACCACGGTTCGGAGGCAGCTTATGCGCAGGCCAAGCGCCGGCTGTTTTTCCGACCGGGACTGAAGCAGGTGGTCCTCAACCGGGATGATGCCTTCGGGCGCAGCCTGATGCAGCAGCTCAAGGGCAGCACGGTACAGGTGCTGAGCTATGGTGTGGGGATGGAGTCGGGTGAGGCCGGAGGCATTTATGCCCGTGCCGCCCGCTTTGATCCGGATGGCATCCATGCTGTCGTGGTCACCCCCTGGGGCGAGGGGCAGCTGTATGCACCGGTGCTGGGGCGTTTTAATCTGCATAACCTGCTGGCAGCGCTGTCGGTCCTGTTGCTGTCCGGCATCGGGCTGGAGCAGGCGCTGACTGCACTGGCACAGGTGGAAACCGTACCGGGGCGCATGCAGCGGGTTCAGGGCGGGCGTACCGGTGAGCCGCTGGTCGTGGTTGATTATGCCCACACACCGGGTGCCCTGCGCTCGGTACTGGAAGCTGCCCGCGTGCATACGCCCGGACGCCTGATCTGCGTGTTCGGTTGTGGCGGCGACCGGGATGCCGGCAAGCGTCCCCTGATGGCCCAGGCTGCCGAGCAGGGCGCAGAGCGGGTGATCGTGACCGATGACAATCCGCGTACCGAACCGGCGGAGCAGATTTTCGTGGCTGTCCGTCAGGGTTTTGCGCACCCGGACCGGGTTCATTTTGAACATGACCGTGCCGGTGCCATCCGTCAGGCCATTCAGGAGGCACGCTCTGAAGACACTGTGCTGATTGCCGGTAAGGGGCATGAAACCCTGCAGCAGCTGCAGGGGCGCAGTATCCCTTTTGATGACCGTGAGCAGGCCTGGCTGGCTTTACAGGAGTGGCATGCATGAGCTGGCTGGACTTGTGTGAACTGGCACGCATGGCGGGTGGCCGCCTGCACGGTATCGGTGAGGATGAAGCCGCCCGGCTTGCTGTGCAGCGGGTGGTGCGTGATTCACGTCAGGTGGCTGCTGGTGATCTGTTTCTGGCCCTGCGGGGTGAGCGCTTTGATGGCCATGACTTTGTGGCCGGTGTGGCGGGTACCGTGAGTGCCGCCATGGTTGAACGTGTGTTGCCGCTGACCCTGCCTCAGGTGGTGGTGGATGATGTGCGGCTGGCCATGGGGCGGCTGGCCGGGGCATGGCGGCAGCGTTATACCGGGCCGGTTGTGGCCCTGACCGGCAGCAGTGGTAAAACCACGCTCAAGGAAATGATGGCTGCGATCCTGTCCGTCCAAGGGCCGACCCATGCCACCCGTGGCAATCTGAACAATGACCTCGGGGTGCCGTTGACCCTGTTCGAACTTCGCCCTGAACAGGCCTTTGCCGTGATTGAAATGGGGGCCAACCATTTTGGTGAAATTGATTACCTGACCCGCATGGTCTGCCCGGACGTGGCTGTTCTGAACAATGCCGGGGCGGCTCATCTGGAGGGGTTTGGAGACCTTGCCGGTGTGGCACGGGCCAAAGGTGAGATATTCAACGGTCTGGGGCCTGACGGTGTGGCGGTCATCAATGCGGATGATGCCTATGCAGATTATTGGCGCGGGCTGAATGCAGGCCGGCGGGTGATCAGTTTCGGCATGCGTGAACCGGCGGATGTCCAGGGGCACCTGACGCCTGAGAACACCCTGAACATCCGCTTTGCCGGACAGGAAGTTGTGGTGCGTCCACCCTTGCTGGGGCAGCACAATGCCCTGAATGCCGTAGCGGCAACGGCGGCAGTCATGGCCCTGGGGGTTGATCTGGCACGGGTGCCGCAGGGGCTGGAAACACTGCATCCGGTCAAGGGGCGCCTGTGCCCGCTGGCAGGCCGGGAGGGTGCCACTATTATTGATGACACCTATAACGCCAACCCCTCATCGACCATGGCTGCCCTGCGTGCTCTGGCAGCGTTGCAGGGGCGGCGGGTATTTGTGCTCGGGGACATGGGCGAGCTGGGAGACAACGGTGCAGCCCTGCATGCGGAAGTCGGTCGTGGTGCCAGGGCACTGGGAATTGAGGCATTTTTCGGGGTGGGGGTGCTGAGTCAGGCGGCCTGCAGGGCTTTTGGCGCACAGGCCGTGTTCTGCCCGGATATGGAGACGTTGCTGGCGACCCTGGTCGGGCAGCGCTTCAGTGCCGGTACCAGCGTGCTGGTCAAGGGATCGCGTGCTGCCCGCATGGAGCGTGTGGTCAGGGCGCTGACGGAAGAGGTACCGGCATGCTAGTGTACCTGTTTAAGTTCTTGAGTGAATTCTACAGCGGTTTCAATGTTTTCCAGTATCTGACCCTGCGTGCGGTTCTGGGGGTCAATACCGCCCTGTTCATCGCCCTGTGGTTCGGACCGGGCATGATCCGTGCCCTGACGCGCCTGAAAATCGGGCAGTATATCCGTGAGGAAGGCCCGCAGTCTCATCTGGCCAAGGCCGGTACGCCGACTATGGGCGGAGTGCTGATCCTGCTCGCCATTGTGGTGTCGACCCTGTTGTGGGCAGACCTGAGTAATCGTTACACCTGGGTGGTGCTGGGGGTGACAGTCGGCTTCGGGGTGGTCGGTGGTCTGGATGATTACCTGAAGCTCAGGCGGCGACGCAATCTGGGGCTGACGGCGCGCCAGAAATATGTCGGGCTCAGTCTGGTCGGGTTTGCGGCGGCAGTCTACCTGTTCATCTCCGCACCCTCAGAGACTGAAACCACCCTGTATCTGCCGGTGCTGAAGAATGTTTATTTCAATCTGGGCTGGCTTTTCATTCCCTGGGTCTATCTGGTGATTGTGGGTGCCAGCAATGCAGTCAACCTGACTGACGGGCTGGATGGTCTGGCCATCATGCCGACCATTCTGGTGGCCGGGGGGCTGGGAGTGTTCGCGTATGTCAGCGGCCATGCCACCTTTTCCCAGTATCTGGGGATACCCGGTGTCCGGGACGTTGGTGAGCTGGTGGTGTTCTGCGGTGCCATTTTCGGGGCCGGCCTCGGTTTTCTGTGGTTCAACAGTTATCCGGCTCAGGTTTTCATGGGCGATGTCGGTGCACTGGCCCTGGGGGCTGCGCTGGGTATTGTTGCTGTTGCGGTACGCCAGGAAGTGGTGCTGGCGATCATGGGCGGTGTCTTTGTCATGGAAACCCTGTCTGTCATCATGCAGGTCGGCTATTTCAAGGCCACCGGCGGCAAGCGTATTTTCCGGATGGCACCCCTGCATCATCACTATGAAAAGAAAGGCTGGCCCGAGCCCAAGGTGATTGTCCGCTTCTGGATCATTACCGTGGTGCTGGTGATGATCGGTTTGGCAACATTGAAGATTCGATAAGCAAACATGAGCAAAACCCCGAACAAACCGGAAACCCTGATTGTCGGTCTTGGACAGACCGGCCTTTCGGTTGCGCGTCATCTGGGGCGCAAGGGTATTCCTTTTGCCGTTACCGACAGCCGGGAGCATCCACCGGGGCTGGACGAGCTGCGCCAGGAGTTTCCGGATGTGACCTGCCATCTGGGCGGGTTTGCGGCCAGCCAGTTTACCGGGGTCAGGCAGCTGGTTGTCAGTCCGGGCGTTGCCCTGGCCACACCGGAAATCCGTAAAGCCATGGCTCGTGGTGTCGAGGCGGTGGGTGATGTGGAGTTGTTTGTGCGTGAAGCCCAGGCCCCCATCATTGCCATCACCGGTTCCAACGGTAAAAGCAGTGTCACCCAGCTGGTCGAACTCATGGCCCAGCGGGCCGGGCTGGTAGCGCATGCGGTCGGCAATATCGGCCTGGCGGTGCTGGATGTGCTGCAACAGCCGGCTCCCGACCTGTACGTGCTGGAACTGTCCAGTTTCCAGCTGGAAACCACCCGCTCCCTGAAGGCACGGGCCGCCGTGGTCCTGAATGTGACGGAAGACCATCTGGATCGTTATGAAAGCCTGGATGATTATGCGGCAGCCAAGGCACGCATTTATCAGGCCTGTTACTGGCCGGTTTTTAATCGGGATGATCCGGTGGTGATGCAGATGGTACAGGCTGTCGGAGTGGCTGTGCCCAGAACCTTTGGGCTGAATGCTCCGGCAGCGGAGCAGTATGGCCTGCGTGATCATGCGGGGCGGCGCTGGCTGGCCAGGGGAGACCGGAACCTGATGGCGCTGGATGAAATGCGGCTGGCGGGTGAGCACAATGCCCTGAATGCTTTGGCGGCACTGGCGCTGGTCGCGTCGGTGGAGCTGCCACTGGAGCCGGCGCTGGCAGCGATCCGCGACTTCACCGGTTTGCCGCATCGCACCCAGTGGGTGCGGACACTGAACGGTGTCAGCTACTTCAATGACTCCAAGGGCACCAATGTGGGCGCTGCACTGGCAGCGCTCAAGGGGCTGCCGGGCAGGACTGTCCTGATTGCCGGTGGCTTGGGCAAGGGGGCAGACTTTTCTCCCCTGCGTCCCGTCGTGGAGGAGAAGGCGCGTTCCGTGATTCTGATCGGTCAGGATGCCCAACTGATTGCCGAGGCGGTCGGTGGTGTCACCGAGGTGCTGTATGCCGACAGTATGGCGATGGCCGTGAGCATGGCTGCCGAGGTGGCCCGGCCCGGTGACAATGTGCTGCTGTCGCCGGCCTGTGCCAGCTTTGACATGTTTAACAATTACATGCATCGCGGTGATGTGTTTTCTGAGCTGGTAAGGAGGCTGCCGGAATGAAACTCATGCTTTGGGAGCGCTTTGAGGCACTGGAACAGGTTGACTGGTCACGTTATGTGGATCGGGATCTGCTGCTGGCCATCATGGCCCTGCTGGGTATCGGAGTTGTCATGCTGTGCTCGGCATCGCTGTGGGTGGCGGAAAAGCAGTTTGGTGATGCCTTTTATTTCATCAGCCGCCAGCTGGTGTTTCTGGCCCTGAGTCTGGTTCTGGCTTTGGCCTTGTATCAGGTCCGCCTGAATTTCTGGCAGCGTCTGGGAGCCAGGTTGCTGCCCGTCGTGCTGCTGCTGCTGGTGCTGGTGCT
>JAGRJD010000008.1 GCA_020442915.1 Thiothrix sp.
CCCCGGCAGTGCCCTGCTGGCCATCGGCATTCACGTCTCTGGCTCGCTGCTGATGACCTTTGCCGGCCTCATGACCTGGGAATGGCTGCGGCACTGACGGACCGGTAACAGTCCGCAGCATCCGTGCTCCGGAGGATTAATGCGGGACTTTTGATACCCGGAGCGGCATAATTCCGGGCGGATTCCCGTCCAGACCGACACGGGCATCCGCCCACCGAACAAACCAGCCCGCCGGACTTTTCATCAATTCCTTCCGGGTTGAAACTTCTCCCATCAGGGAGATTCACTGATCTGTGAGGGGTTTAACCCCTTCCAAATTCGCCCCTCGGGGCGTGGATTAAAACAAACATGTCATCCTGATCCCTGCTTTACGGTCTGGCCAGCCTGCTGCTGCTGGGTATGGCCACCCTGCACATTCTGGCTACCCCTGCCCCGCTGATTCCGCTCTGGCTCAGTGGCCTGTGTGGCTGGATCGCCCTGCTGCTGCTGCTGCTCGCCCGGCCCGACCAGTTCACCCAGTTTTTCTGGCTTGGCGGCTTTGGTCTGGTGTTTCTGCTGCTGGGAAGCTGGCGGGGCAGTCCGGTAGCGCTGGACAAGATACTGCTGCAGAATAACGGTCTGATGGTGATGCTGTATTGTGTCGGATTTCTGAGGCTGGTTGCTGTTTCTGCCGGGGCCGTTGAACAGTCCCTGCCCGTCGGGCGGATGGCCTTCATCAAAACCCTGCTGGGTGTGCACATACTGGGGGCCGTCATCAATGTTTCCATCCTGATCCTGGTCTCCGAGCGCCTGAAAGCCCGTGATGCCCTGGGGCGGCAAGCCGTTACCGCGATCGGACGTGCCTTTTCCATGGCGGCATTCTGGTCACCATTCTTTGCAGCCATGGCGGTAGCGCTGAGTTATGCACCCGAAGCCCGGCCTGATGAACTCATGGGAACTGGTCTGGCACTCACCCTCACCGGCATGCTGGTGACACTTGCGGGAATGGGAGGGCGGGGACTGCACCGGCTGGCCGATTTCCAGGGCTACCCCATGCAGGCAGGCAGTCTGTGGATTCCGCTGTCACTGGCCGCCAGTGTGGCTGTCACCCATCAGTGGCTGCCACAACTGCCCATCCTGCTGCTGGTCAGCACCCTGTCTTTGCTGCTGGTTACAGCATTCCTGTTTGCCACCCGACCCCGCACAGCGGTGACCCAGCTGCATGAGCACGTTCAGAACGGTGCCGCTCGCATGGCAAGGGAGCTGGGCCTGTTCATGGGAGCCGGTCTGCTGTCGGTCGGGGTTGAATCCCTGTTTGCCAGCTTTGCCGGGTTCCAGCCATTCTCCAGTGTGGGCTGGCCCCTGCTGAGCGGACTGCTGGCCGGTTCCATCCTGCTGTCCCTGCTGGGGGTGCATCCGGTGGTGAGCGTGGGAGTGATCGGTCCCTTTCTGGGATCACTACCGGCCAATCCCAGCCTGCTGGCCACCCTGTACCTGTGCATCTGGGCCCTGGGGGTGGTGGCCAGCCCGTTTTCCGGGCTCAATACCATCATGCGCAGCCAGTTCGATGTTGCTGCCCGCGATGTACTGCGCTGGAATATCGGCTACGTGCTCATCATGTGGGGGGTTGTGTCGGGGTTGTTCTACCTGCACACCTGAACAGAATGCCGTTGAGCCGGGTTCATTGCCACAGAAAACCGGAGACACGCCGACCGATCACTTCATCATTGAACACCCGCTCAGCCCTCCGGTCGGGTCCGGCGGCCCCAAAACAGACATGCAGCGGCAGCAGGTGTTCTTCACGTGGATGGCAGTAGCGAGCCTGGGGTGCCTGTGCCCAGTCCAGCAGGCGTCGGGTGCGCTCACCCGCACTGAGCCCGTCAGCCATGCAGGTTTCGCCCAGCCAGTCGTCAAAGGCAATGGCACGCTGCCTTGAGCCGGGATCGGTGGAACGGAAAGCCTGCATGTTGTGGAAGGACAGGCCCGAGCCGACGATCAGTACGTTCTGTTCCCGCAGATCGGCAATGGCCTGTCCCAAGGCGATGTGCCGGGCCGGATCCAGCCCTTCCAGCAGCGACAGCTGCACACAGGGAATCCGGGCCTGCGGGTACATCAGCATCAAGGGTACAAACAGGCCGTGATCATAACCCCGCTGCCCGTCCAGCCGTGCCGCGATGCCCTGCTGTTCCAGCCGGGTCCGGACAGCCTGTGCCAGGGCCGGATCACCGGGTGCCGGATAGCGGAAGGTATAGGTTTCCGGCGGGAAACCGTAGTAGTCGAAATACAGGGGTGGCTGTGCGCCTGAAGTCAGGGTGGCTACCGGTGCTTCCCAGTGGGCGCTGATCACCAGTATGGCGGCAGGCTGGCCCAGACGCGGTGCAATGCTTCTGAGGAAACGGGTCAGGCTCGCGTGCTCCGGATCATCCATGAGGGGCCGGGGACCGCCACCATGTGGCAGATACAATACCGGGGCACGTGCCGGGTCAGCTTGGGAAGGCATGATGCATATCTCCTGATCGGTTGCAGCCTGCACTATGGATTCAACAGGCCGTCAATCATGCGCAGCAGTTTCCGGTGGTCGGCATCGAAATTGCGGATGCCCTCTGCCAGCTTCTCGGTGGCCATGGCATCGCTGTTCATGGCCCAGCGGAAAGCCTGTTCAGTCATGCGTGGCGAATGGCGGTCTCCGGCCTGTGGAGGGGATAAACGGCGCGGCAATGGTGTCCTATCCGCCTCCAGTTCATTCAGCAGGGCCGGAGCTATTGTAAGGCGGTCACAGCCTGCCAGTGCCTTGATCTGGCCGGTATTGCGGAACGATGCGCCCATGACAATGGTTTTAATGCCATTGGCCTTGTAGTAATCATAAATCCTTTGCACCGACTGTACACCCGGATCGTCTTCCGGAGTAAACGAACGGCCTTCCTGTCTGGCGTACCAGTCAGTGATGCGTCCGACGAAAGGTGAAATCAGGAATACCCCGGCATCCGCACAGGCAATGGCCTGGGCCTGACTGAACAGCAGGGTCAGGTTGCAGTTGATGCCTTTCCCTTCCAGCATTTCCGCAGCCCGGATGCCCTCCCAGGTAGCGGCGAGCTTGATCAGAATCCGTTCGCGTCCCACCCCCCGCTCGGCATAACCATTGATCAGGGCCTGTGCCTTGCGTATTGAAGCCTCTGTGTCAAACGACAGGCAGGCATCGACTTCGGTTGAAACACGCCCCGGAACCAGTGCAGCCAGTTCAGTCCCGACCCCGAGTGTCAGGGCATCAGCAATCGCCTGGGCATCGCTTCCCTGCCGGCGTCCCTGCTTGATTTCGGTACTGACCAGGGACTCAAAGGCCGGACTTTGCAGGGCTTTCAGCAGAATGCTGGGATTGGTGGTGCAATCGACCGGTTTCAGGGCACGGATGGCTTCTACATCACCGGTATCTGCAACCACCGTGGTCATTGCCCTCAGTTGTTCAAGTGTGCTGGCCATTACCGGCTTCTCCTGTGGCGCTGGTGATGAATAAGGCAATCATCGGGGCGACGGTTTTTTGCTGAAAAACGGTCCCGATTGTAACGGATCGGGTATCCGGTTTCACGAACTACTGCCACAAATGCTGTTATCAGCGCTTTTCCGGTCAGGAGGTAAAAAAAGCTTTACATTAGAAAATTATAATATTATTATATTCAAATACTGAAAGGTGACCACCTTAACCGACTGACTGCCAGGAGATTTACCATGAAAGTTCAAGCCCTCATTTTTTCCACCCTGATCACTTTTTCAGGGGCAGTCTCTGCCGAATTTTTCCCCGGTATGGATAATGGTGCCGCCAACGGCAACGGTTATGGTACCGGTAGCGCCTACACCAATGGCTATGGTCAGGGTTATGGCACCGGCGAGGGCGATGTGAATGGCTGGGGTCGCGGTAAAGGAAATGCCGATGGCGAAGTTGAATTTCAGATCACCTTCAAGGGCAGGGGCAAATCCGACATGAACGGTGACTGGTACGGAGCCGGCAAAGGCAGTTCCAACAGCTACCTGAGCGGACAGGGCAATGGCTGGGGCAACGGTTATGGCAACAGCTACGGTTATACCAATAGCGCCAATACGGGTTATGGCTACTACCCGCAGTTTGCCCCCCGGTTCATGCCGGCACCTCAGGTCGCCCCGACTCCGGCAACCAGTCCGGCTCCCGCAGCACGGTAATTTCTGATCCTGTCGCTTCCTTGGCAAGGATGTCGGCTTCCGGTCGGCATCCTTTTTTCGTCGGATTTTCGATCCTGGTCCGGGCTGTCGGGGATTACCGGTCAGTGGGCTGACATTTTTTCCAGCCGCACCTGCCTGACCGGCACCCGCAATACCTGATCGGTATTGAACCTGACCCAGATATAGGCACTGTCCGGGTCCACCCGATCCGTGACCAGCAGTCCCGATTGCAGTTTCCCGTCCAGCTCCGCAACAACTTCCAGCCTGACCTGCGAGGGCCTGACCCTGCGCCATTCCGGTGCGGTGGCCGGACAGGCCTTTGCGGTGTTTTTTCTGCTGTTGTTTTCCGTCACCACCACCTGGGGTGCTGCTGTTCCGGGCGGCTTTTTTAGCGCATTCAGGGCCTCACGACTCCGGGCCCGGCTGACACCGCTGTCAACGGCTTCAGCGCACAGTTGCAGGCCGGAACTGTTATCCAGCTCATGCAGCTGTCGCAGGTTGTTGAGGGTTTC
Source organism: Thiothrix sp. (assembly GCA_020442915.1). Classification (GTDB taxonomy): domain Bacteria; phylum Pseudomonadota; class Gammaproteobacteria; order Thiotrichales; family Thiotrichaceae; genus Thiolinea. The sequence continues at coordinate 4,683 of JAGRJD010000008.1, forward strand.
AGGGTCACGGGTAATACCCTGTTGGTACAGGTCCATGACAACCGGTGGCAGCCTGAGCAGGCTCAGGTGGGAGGACACGAAAGAAACTGTCTTGCCGATACGCCGGGCAATGGCTTTCTGTTTCCAGCCGGCATCGATAAACCGCTGCAGGGCAGCCGCAATTTCCAGTGGCTTGAGGTCATCACGCTGGATGTTTTCCACCAGTTCTCCGGCAGTGGCATTCAGGGCATCGACTGCCGGATCACGCACGATGGCATCGATGGTTTCAAGGCTGGCCTCCCGGCAGGCATGCCAGCGCCGCTCCCCTTTCTGGATTTCGTGCAAACCGTCAGCTCCCGGAGGAGAAACGATGATGGGTTGGATCTGCCCGTCCTGCAGCAGCGAATCCGCCAGTTCGCGAATGTCCTCAAATGCCTTGCGTACCTGATCGGGTTTGGGCCGTACCGCATCCAATGGCAGTTTCACCACCGCAACACCCGGTGGTATTCGGGCCGCCTGGGCCAGACTGGCAAGATTTTTCAGGTTGCTGAGTACCATGTCAGGCTGCCCGCTCCAGGATTTCCCGCAATACGGCCCGGACTTCGCGTGCGGCATCCCCGGCAGCACCGGAGCGCAGTTTCCAGACCGGAATGCCGAGGTTGGTGGCGTTGTCCAGTGGCGCACGTGCGCTGATGACGTTGCGGAACATGAGTGCCGGGATTTCCTGATACAGCTGCTGCATGGCCTTTGCGTGCGTGATGGAGCGGTTGTTCATGTTGTTGATGATGATACCGAGAATTGCCAGTCCGGGGTTCAGGGTGTTCCGAACGGAAACAATGGTATTCAACAGGCCTTCCACGCCATCCACAGCGAAACCTGACAGCTGTACCGGGCAGACCACGTGGGTGGACATGGCCAGTGCAGCCACCAGTTTGCGTCCTAATGAAGGAGGACAATCCAGCAATACATAATCGTAACGGTCAAGCACCGGTTCGAGATTCCGGCCCGGGTTGACAGCCTGATCCAGGGGGATGGCTTCCATCTCGAATAGCTCAGGATCATTTTTGGGGGTATGGATCAGGTCCATGCCGTATGCACAGTGCATGATCTGGATGTTGTCCAGTCCGGGTTGGAACAGTTCGCTGGTTTTGGTTCCCTGATAAACCGGATCTGCTTGACTGCCTTTTGCTCTGGCAAGCCGGGACGAGGTGTTGCCCTGTCCATCCATGTCGATTACCAGTACCCGCTGTTTCCGGTCGTGCAGAAAAAAAGCCATCTGGATGCAGAGTGTGCTTTTCCCGACACCACCTTTTTGGTTGGCAAAACTGATGATTTTCGTCATGAGGCTCCTTCACGAGTGCACTGCAGTCAGTACACCCGATGCTATTGAACCAGTCTCCAGCGCGTCGCACAAGGAGTTTTTTTCAGCAGTTTGTCAGAGTAACAGGACCTGTCGGAAAAATACACACAACAACAACAACAGGCCCTTGTTGTAATATGTTTAAATATAGTTTAAATATGTTTAGCTTTTTTTTTTCTTTTTTTTTCATTGACTTGAACGCGGTTAGGACACCGTTTGTGTGCTGAAAAGACACCGTTTGTGTGCTGAAAAGACACCGTTTGTGTGCTGAAAAGACACCGTTTGTGTGACAAAAGACACCGTTTGTGTGCAAGCCCTGCAAAAATATTCAAGTCTTTGATTTTTAATTAATGACACTGTTATTATGTCATGTAGTGTCATTTGAGAAATGATGCCGTATACTGCGGCCTCCGATCAGGAGGACAGGGTCCGTGACCGAGCTTGCCAGGGATGTCAAAAAACATGTTGCCGCGATCCGCATTTCCAACGAGATCGGATTGATGCCGCGCAAGATGTGGAACATTCTGCTGCTGAATGCCTATGACAGTCTGCTGACACGCCAGCAGCACACCATTCATCTCGGGGTGTTGTCGGAAGCCATGGGCTACAACAGCCGTAATTATGTGCGGTTGCGGGAATCCCTGGAAAAACTTTCCACCACTGCCGTGACCTGGGATATCGGGGGAAAGGCAGTGGAGGCCGGGCAGTGGAGCCGGCATTTTTCCATTTCATCACTGCTGTCCTGGGGCAAGGTTGAGGATGGGGTGTTGTATTACGGCTTTTCCCCCATCTTGGCGGAGCTGCTTTACAATCCGGAAATCTACCAGCGTATCAGCATCGCCCAGCAACGCCTGTTCCGGACGGCCTACGGGCTGGCACTGTGGGAAAACTGCGTGCGTTACAGCAATACCGGTTCCACCGGTTTGCTGCCGGTTGAAGACTGGCGTCAGCTGCTGGGAGCAATGGCCAAAACTTATGACGAATACCGGCGTTTTTCCCAGAAGGTACTGATGCCGGCCCTCAGGGAAGTGAATGCGGTTTCAAATATCGAGGTCAGACTCAAGGTCAGGCGTACCAACCGGCGGGTCAGTCATCTGGGGTTTCTGGTCCGGCTCAAGGAAGCGGCTGCCGGGACCATCGTTTCTCCGGCAGTATTGGGCTCCATCGCTGAAAGTATGGAATTCCGGCAACTGCTTGAATACGGTATCACGGATGTTCAGGCCAAACTCTGGATCCAGGAGCATGGTTTTGAATATATCCGTGAGAAACTGGCCCTGGTGGAGGAAAAACGGCTTAACAACAGCATCAGCAACAGCGTTGCCGGATTTCTGGCAACGGCCGTCCGTAATGACTTCAAAAGTGAAAAGCTGACTCAGCAGGTGGCTGAGGCCGCTGCACGCAAAAAGCAGCAACAGGAGGGGCAGGAGCGCCAGTTGAAGACCCGACGTGAAGCGTTGATGCGCGAGTACGAGCAGCAGGCACGCAGGGCGTTTCTGGATGCGCTGGCCCCGGATGCCAGAAAACAGTTGTTGCAGGAGTTGCAGGAAGCCAAACGGGATGACCTGTTCCTGCGTGAAGAACTGGCGAGGCTGGGGCTGGAGAGTCCGTTCATCGGGCATGAAATCCTGGTCCGGATTCCTGATTACAAAAAACGGCGTGATAAATACGTGCATAATTCATTGAAAAAACTGGGCTTATTGGTTTGAGAAGTACCTGTCGGGTATCTGGCAGGAAAAGCCCCGGTTTGTGTGCAGTGCCTGCCGGAGTGGTTTTATGCTGTATTTTTATACGTAAAAGTGCAGGTTTTTTCTTTGTTCCGGTTTGATGCCGGCTTTGGGTACCGTTCGGGGTGGCGATTCGGGGCGGAAAAGACCCCGTTTGTGTGCTGATATCCAGGGTTGCGGGGGATGTGGCCACCAGGCTCGAAGTCCTGGCGGCACATTCTGTCGGGGGGGGGGAGTTCAGTCGATCCGGTGGCTGACAAACCGGCCCAGATGGTTCACGATATCCCAACCGCGCCGGAAGCCCAGTCCACAGCCACCCTCGGCATAAAACACGCTGGACTGGTAGGAGCGCCCGTCTTCATCCTGTGGCAATTCAGCCAGCGCCTGATAGACCTTGCGTTGCTGGCCGTAATCTCCCCCCAGGGCGCGGATTTCATGCCCGGCGGCATCCAGCAGGGTGATATTGGCTCCGTGACGCCCGAACATGGGCTTGACTGCCTGAGGCTGATTAGTGAGTGGCTGGGTATCCGTTGCCAGCAGGTAGGGTGAATCCGGGAACAGCTCATACAGCACCCTGAGCATGCCTTTGCTTTGAAACAGCAGGGTATAGGCCGGATTCAGGACGATGCCTGTGCGGGCCTGGCTGATCTCGTCCAGCAGGCCGGTGAGGCCGTCGGATTGCAGGCCGATGTCTTCCCAAGGGTAGAGTTTGAACCAATAATCAAAACGGGTCTGTTCCGGGTCGAAAACGCCGTCTGCAGAAAAGGCCGCCTCATGCAGGTAACAGAAGCCGGTGCTGAAGCCGGCATCACCGGCCATCTGTTGCAGGAACAGGGCATCCCGTTCCTGCTCGGGCGAATTGTCCGGGCTGGAAAACAGAATGTTCTGGTATTGATAATGGTCGGGGAAACTTTCCGGATCATCATCCCCGGTGACCAGTCGCCGGAAATTGTCACTGATGGCAGCATAGACGCTGTTGAACTGTGCATCCTCATCCATGCCATTGGCCAGCAGGTGGGCCCACTGTACCAGGGCGGTCTCAAACAGGGCATCCGTGGTGTCGGCATTAAACCCCAGCAGCCGGATCGGCAGTCCGTCGATGCCACCGGCAAGGTCAAAACGTCCGAACAGGTGCCGGTCGCCCTGTTCCCAGCTCTGCCGGATCTGGCTGCTCAGGTTGAAGGGGATGTCCAGTTCGTGCAAGCGTTCATTGTCAATTACTTGACCCGCCGCTTCCAGGTACATGTCGTACAGTTCATTGGCGGCCTGCCGGTAGGCTTCGGCCTCATGATCGCTGATCACCAGCAGCTCGTCGGCAACCCAGCTTTCCTGGGCCGGATCACCCCTGTCGGCAATACCCAGTTCCTCCCCCAGTTCCAGGCTGATGGGGTTGACCTTTTCCGTGCTGACCATGGGCCTCAACGCCGTCTGCGGCCAAAACCGCTGCCGGGCCGTTTGCTACCGGAAGATGAAGCATTGCTGCCACCTCCGAAGAAGCCGGAACGGGGCTGACTGCGGTTCTGGGTGGTGGTTCTGTTGCTGGTGGCCGGGTTGCGGGTGCTGCTCATGGTGCTCTGGGCTTTCTGGGCCTGCTGCTGCTGATGTTGCTGGTAATTGGAGTTCCCCATCAGCTTGTTGGCCAGCATGCCGCCAATCAGGGCACCGGCGGCTGAAGCCAGAATGGTTTCACCCAAGCTCAGGCCCTGATTCTGGGCGACCGGCTGGGTCAGCTGGGAGCTGCCTTCCTCCACCCGTTGTGCTTCTTCTTCCGCCAGCTGTTTCAGTTCCGCTTCGGTCAGGATGCGCTCGCTGCCATCCATGCCTTTGAGGATGGCACGGGTGCCTTCACTGGATGGGTATTTTTCCCGCAGTTCATAGGTATCCGGGCTGGTACCGGTCTGCTGGATGACCATGAATACGCCCTGTTCCTGGGCAGCATCGGCAATATTGCCGGCGTTATTGGCCTGGGAAGTCGGCATCTGGTCGCTGTTACACCCCTGCAATCCCAGCAGGGCCAGGCTGGAAACAGTGACGAACAGGGGGAAGGTACGCTTTTTCATGAAACAGACAGGCTCCGGAAATAATAAAAATCTTGCTGAACCTGAAGCTTAGGGAACGGGAATGCCAAAATCCATTGTCGCTGATCAGAAACGGGGAAATTACCGGGGATTCTGCCCGGTATTTGGTTTTTCTCCTGCCCGGTGCTGGGTGATCTTGTTCTGGTTTTGTTCTGCCCCCTATCATGAAGCAGCTACTGAAAACCATATTTTGAAATGAAAGGGAGTGCCGTGATGAGCCTTGTGCATATCGAATGGGGAAATCTGGAACGAAGCGAAGCCATTGAGCAGTATGTCCATGAACGTTCGGAGAAGCTGTTCCTGCATGCACCGGGCGCCACCAAACTGGTCGTGCATTTCCAGATCATCAATCCCGTGCACAGTGCCGGTGTGCCGACCCAGAAAGTGAGTATGGAGTTGCGTCTGCCCAAGCATCAGGATGTCCGTGCCGAGGAAGAAGGTAGTGACCTCTACAGGGGGATCCGGGAAACCAAGAAAGCCATCCTGGCACAGTTGGAAGGACGCAAGCAGGTCAGTCGGGTCCGTCCGGATCCGGGCACGGAGGCATAGGGGCATCTCCTGCCCCGCCGCTATGGTTGTCCGGGGTCTGTTCGCTGACATCAGGTAGGGTCCTGGAAATCCACCCGAGCACGCCCCGTTTTGGTCTGGCTGCGCTTTTTCTTGTTTTCCAGCCGTCGTTTTTGTGAGCCTGGCGTTGGTCGGGTTGCCTTGCGCTGCCTGCGGGGGGCCGTCGCCTGCAGGATCAGCTGACGCAGCCGTTCCAGCGCTTCGAACCGGTTTTTTTCCTGGCTGTTATGTGCCTGGGCTTTGATGATGATCACGCCTGCGGTGGAAATGCGCTGGTCCGGCCAGGCCAGCAGGCGCTCCTTCCAGATTTCCGGCAGGGAGGAGGCCCGGATGTCAAAACGCAGATGGATGGCAGTGGCCACCTTGTTGACGTTCTGCCCACCGGAGCCCTGGGAATGGATGGGCTGCAGGGTGATCTGCCCTGCCGGAATGATCCGGTTTCCAGGCAGTTTCAGCATGATGTTTCTCCCGTGAGGTCGGTATGGTTTCACATGTGAAATTTTACGGGTCAACGGCTGAAAGTACAGCCGGAGTATCGGAAGGTGCTGTACCGGTACGGTGTTTCGGGCCATGTCAGGCTGACAGGCAACAGACATGAGGCACAAAAAAAGAAGCCCGAACGGGCTTCTTTCAAAGCGCTGGTGTCATGGGAAATGACAGTCTGGTTTTTATTATGGCTTAAAAACCCAGGGAAAGCCCCAGGGTTGTCTTGTCGTAGGGGTCAAGGTCATGTTCTTCATGCTCAAGGAACAGCCGGGCTCCCGTACCCTTGTCCGGATTGCCCCCCAGGGTATAGGTGACATTGCCGATCACGGCGGCATTGTCCAGGGCGTTGTTGTCGTGGTCTTTCTTGAAATAGCCGAGATTGACTGCCATTTTGGGAGTCACCTTGTATCTGCCGGCAACCGCATTGACGGTATAGTCACCGGAAGGGTGGCCCGGATCGGTCTCATGGGTGGCACCGATCTGCCAGTTATCCGCCGTATAGCTCGCACCTACGGCTTTGCGCTGATAATCACCGGCAATCGTTTTGTCAAAGTCCACGATACTGGCTGCCGCCTTGAAGCCATCCCGTTTGTAGACCACCCGGACGGATTTTCCGTCCACCGACTTGCCGTTGGCATCATTGGTGGACAGTATGGAAGGTGAAATATAAAAACCGGCGAAAGACGGGCTCCGCCAGGCGAAGACACCGGGCGCGTACAGTGGCTGGGCAGTCAGGCCACTGCTCTGGGTATAACTGCCGTTGACCGGGTTGTAGGTTTCCGTGTTTTCGAATATATCCAGGTGCCCGTAAACATCGGTCCGGACACCGCTGGTGGTTCGGCCCATGACAAAGGTACCGATGTTGGCAGTGGGCACCACAATACGGGCGGTACGGATACGTGCTTCGTTGCTGTCCGAGGCATTGTCCGGGTTGGCCAGGTCGGAAAATTCGGCTTCCAGGGCGTAATTGGCTTTGAAATTGTCATAGGTCAGTGTGCCCTTGATGCCCAGCATGGCCTGACCGACCCGGAAGCCGTCGTCCTTGCCATTGTTCAGGCTTTCCTGCTGTACACGCAGTTTGCCGTAGACATCCGGGCCTGACAGTTCGTCGGCGATGGCCTGACCCATCACTCCGCTGGTGACCAGCAGGCTGGTCAGGATGAAAGGTTGCTTCATCACTCTGCTCCTCCAATTGATTGTATGGCTGTTGGGAATTAACGTTGCGGCATGTCTGCCAGCGTATAGATCAGACTGACCCTGGCTTCTTCGGGGACCGGAGGCACCTGTGCCGCCCAGTGCAGGTACTGCTCACGCATCGCAGCCAGTCGTTCCGGCTCACGTTTGGCCTGATTGGCCCGTTCGCGTGCATCTTTCACCACGTTGAACAGGTATTCATGCTCATCGATCTTGAGGTACTTCCAGTCGCCAAGGCGCAGTGCGCGCTGGTCCCGGTATTTCATGCGCCAGTACATCGGGCGCTCAAAAGGGCGGGATGGCTCCCTGAAGGTCGGTTGCATGGACATTCCATCCAGGGTGTGGCCTGCGGGCAGTTCCGCCCCGGCAACATCCAGAATGGTGGCGGTCCAGTCCATGGTCAGGCAGTGCTGGTCACAGCTGGCCCCCGGTGTCCGGATGCCTTTGGGCCAGTGCACGATGTAGGGTACGCGGATACCGCCTTCCGTCAGGTCCATCTTGCCGCCGACCAGGGGCCAGTTGTCCGAGAAGCGCTCACCCCCATTGTCACTGGTGAAGATGATCAGGGTGTCATCCAGCAGGCCGTTTTCCGTCAGGGCATCCACGATCCAGCCGATGCCTTCGTCCATCTCCCGGATCATGGTCTGGTAGGTTTCCACATTGCCGCCATCCAGATGTGAGATGTTTTTCACCACTTCCGGATCGATCCTGCCCTGGGCCCGGGTTTCCCAGGGCCAGTGCGGAGCGGTGTAGTGCAGGCTGAGCAGGAAAGGCTGGCCATCGGCAGCACGGTCACGCACGTACTGTGCCCCGCGCTGGGAGATCATGTCGGTGAGGTAGCCGGGTTCCTGATACGGCTCTCCGTCCAGCTCAAGGTCGGGTTTCTGGTCACGTCCGGTGTGTGAGTAATAGCCTACACCGCCAGACATGGGGCCGAAATGGTGCATGTAGCCACTTTTTTCAGGACCGAAATGCGGGCGGTAGCCCAGATGCCATTTGCCGATCAGGGCGGTGTGATACCCCTGTTCCTTGAGCAGGGACGGCAGGGTGGGAAGTTCCGGATGCAGGCCCAGTTCCGGGTTGCCTTTGGCATTGGCTGCCATGGGCTCCTCGCTGGCCCCGCGCACCCAGTACTGGTAACGCCCGGTCATGAGGGCAAAGCGGGTCGGGGAACAGACCGGGGAATTGGAATAGCCGTTGACATACTTCAGGCCGTTGGCCGCCAGCCGGTCCAGCACCGGCGATACCGGAACCCGGCCACCATAACAGCCGATATCCGCATAGCCGAGGTCATCCGCAACAATGAAAATGAAATTGGTCATTAGAAGGTTCCTTGATGAGTTGCTTGGTTTTGCCGCTGCCTTCCCTCACCGGGAGGGAAGGGGTGACAGTGGGGGAAATCCCCATGCCGGGCACAGCCCGCTCCTGAGTTGCCTAAAGGGCCTGTTCGGCTGGCAGCAGCCTGGCCGGAGGCTGGCGCCGGTGATGCAGGAACAGGAGTACACCGCCCAGTGCAAGGCCGAGCAGATCCACCCAGAGCATGGGCGCAAACAGCATCACTGCCGCCAGGATGCGCAGCCCGATTTCCCAGGAAACCAGCCGGTAGGCATCACAGCGGCTCAAGGCGCTGCCAAGCAGGTACATGCTGAACACCAGTTTCAGGACCACCCAGAGCCAGGGCAGCCAGGCAAAGGGTACACCGGCCTGGTCCACCGTCAGCAACAGCGGGTTGTAGGCAAAGGCAAACGGAATGAAGAAAATCATGATCCCGATGCGGGAGGCGGTCACGCCGGTACCGATCGGGGAGCCACCGGAAATTGCCGCCGCCGCATAAGCGGCTATCGCCACCGGCGGGGTGATGGTGGATGCGACCGCAATCAGGAACACGAACATGTGGGCCGTAAGCGGCTCCAGCCCCAGCGATTGCATGGATGGCAGGGCAATGGCTGCCACGGTGACATAGGCGGGCAGGGTGGGCATGCCCATGCCCAGCAGAATGCAGCCACCAGCCACGACAATCAGGGCCAGCAGCAGGGAATGACCCATGACGTTGCTCATCAGCACCCCGAACTTGACCGGAACCCCGGTGGCGGACAGGGTGGAAATCACGATACCGACCGCTGCAATGGCCATCAGCAGCTGGGCGAAGGTCTCACCTCCGTTGCGCAGGGCGTTGACCAGCCTGAGGGGTTGCGAGCGGATGTCCGGATTGATGAAGCTCAGGGGGAACAGCAGGGCGATGGCGGCAATGGAGGAGCCTGAGGCCGAGAAGCCCATGACCAGCAGTACCACAATCAGCAGCAAGGGGCCGAAAACCAGAATCAGGTTCAGGTAATCCTGCAGTGTGGGAGGTGCCACTGCAGCAGAAGACGCATCCGCCCGGATGCCCAGCCGGCGTGACTCAAACATGATCATCAGGAACAGGCTGAGGTAATAGGCCACCGATGGCACCAGTACCGCCAGAATGATGGTGAGGTAACTGACCCCGACATAATCCGCCATCACCAGCGCGGCGGCTCCCATAATGGGGGGCATGATCTGGCCGCCGGTGGAGGCAGCCGCCTCGACTGCCCCCGCAAAATTGGGCGAAAAGCCGCGCTTTTTGATCATGGGAATGGTCACGACCCCGGTGCCGACCACATTGGCCACCGCACTGCCGGAAACCGTACCGAACAGACCGGAAGCCATGACCGCCGCATGGGCCGGTCCCCCGGCCGTCTTTTTCATCATGGAAAAGGCGATGCGGATCATCGATTCACCGGCCCCGACCCCTTCCAGTACCGCGCCCAGAATGATGAACGGGAATACGGTGGTGATCACGATCGAGAACGTGGAGCCGATGATGCCGGTGTCCAGACTGAACCACAGGTTCTGTGCCAGCAGTTCGTTGATGTCACCCATCTTGGTTTGCAGTGGGCCGGGCCAGTAGGGACCGGTAATCATGTAGAGGATGCCGATGACGCCGAGAATGGCTACCGGAAAGCCCCAGTAGCGCCAGCAGAAGAACAGGGACGCAGCCGCTGCACCCAGGGCAATCCAGCGTTCATAGGGACCGAACAGGAACATGGCCTCGTCAATTTCGATGCCGACATAATAGTATTTGACACAGGCCCACATCAGCATGGCGGTGGCAGCCAGGGCCAGCAGGTCCATCAGGCCGTCGAACCAGGGTTTGCCGGTACGCTTCAACCCCAGTGCCACCACCAGCACGCACAGGGCGAAGAAGCTGGCGCGGAAAAACACCATGGGAAAGGGACCGATGCGGAAATCACCGATGGCGGGCATCACATTCGCCAGACCATAGAGGGTCACCACCAGCGCCAGCACACTGGTAGTCAGCGTACGCCAACGCGGGGCAGGCGTCGATTCTGTACTGCTCATGACGCTTATTCAGCCAGCAGGTCGGCAGGAATTTCGATATTCTGTTCCTGGTAGTAACGCACGGCACCGGGATGCAGCGGTGTGACCACAGCCCCGAAGCGCTGGTCGGCATGCACGCCCTTGAGCAAGGCGTTACCTTTTTGGGCTTCATCCAGGTTGTCAAAATAGGTCTTGGTCATGTTGTAGGCGGTCTCTTCCGACAGGTCCTTGCGGACGGCCAGCATCATCACTGTCTCCCAGGTATGAACATCTTCGTCCCTGTTGATCTGCCCGGAATAGGTTTCCTTGGGAATCAGGGCCTTGACCACCCCGATATCCTTGGGGGGTTCGACGGCACCCGCCAGTGACATGATGCGGATTTCACGTGACAGGGACAGTTCAGTCAGGGCTTGTGACCCCAGGGGCTGGGGGGTGACCACCATGTCATACTGTCCGTCCCGGAAGCCCTGTAGCGCCACACCCCAAGGGGCCTTGATCCCCTTATAATCCTTGCCGGCTTCATAACCGGAAGCTTCCTTGATCAGGCTGATGATCTGCAGGTTTGCCGAACCGGCGGGGGGGCCGATGTAGACCTGTTTGTCCTTGAGATCGGCCCAGGTCTTGATATTGCCATCAGCCCAGACAATGGGATGCAGAATACTGGCGGAAAAACCGAACAGGGAGCGGACATTATCGGTCAGGACCTTGCCTTTCTCGGCCCCCAGTTTGGCATAGGCACCCTTGCCTTCGCGCAGGTCCAGGTAGGCCGGTGGTGGCATGACGGCAGCATCCAGATTACCCTGGCCGATCTTCAGCAGTGACTTGGTCAGGGTCTGATCCATGGCCAGCTCGACATCAATACCGGCCTTGGACCAGTAAGGTGCCATGGTCTGGGGCAATAGACCGACCACGCTGTTGGTTCCACCGGTTTCCATCGAGACTTTTTCAGCCCATGCCGGCAGGGCACACAGGCTCAGGGCGGTGGTCAGTAACAGGGATTTCACAAACTTAACATGCATGTTTTTCTCCTCCAGAATGCAAGATGGGCACTGCTCTCTCCGACAGGACCCGAGGGCCAGAATGGCCTGACTGCCTATTTGAAAGATTTTTTAACCAAAAGTAAAATGCTAATTTGGCTATTCAAACAGACATTTTTGTATGAATCCAAAACACCTGCTCCAGCTGGCGGTCATTCTGGAAAAAGGCTCCATCAGTGCGGCTGCCGAACACCTGCTGCTGACCCAGCCCACGCTGACGCGCAATATGCATACCCTGGAAATGCAGGTGGGTGGCCGGCTTTTTTCCCGCAGCCGCTTCGGCGTACGCAGCACCCCGCTCGGCGAAACGCTGGCACGGGACGGTCGCGCCATTGCCCGCCAGATGCAGGCGGCCCGTGAAAGTGCTTCCCGTTACAAGCTGGGTTTCCATAACCAGCTGCAGTTGGGGGTCGGCCCCCTGATCGGCATGGCGCTCATGCCCCGGCTGTGTGAGCGTCTGGCCCGGGAACATCCCGAAATCGCCCTGACGGTCGTGTGCGATCGGCCACAGCACCTGATGGAACAGATGATTGACGGGGATTACGACATTGTGCTGGCACCCGCCATTCATTCCCAGATTCCGTCCGACTTCGGGCGCTGCCTGCTGGCTGAAGACCGGCTGGGCGTGTTTTGTGGCCCTACCCATCCGCTGGCCGGTATCCGGCAGCTGGAGCCCCAGGCGCTGGATCATTGTGAGTGGATGGTGATCGGTTCCACTTCGCCCTTTGAAAACATGGAGCAGGAACTGCTTGCATACAACAACATCCGGCGGGTACGGACCCAGTTCGCCACCATGAGCGATGCCGTGATTCTGCTCTCGGTACTGATGCAGGGGCGCCATCTGGCCGTATTGCCGAAAACGCCGCTGACACTGCTGCAGGCCACTTACCCGCTGGCGGAGCTGCCACTGAAGCGGCATATTGCCATACGTAACCTGTATTTCTGGTACCGCGAATCCCTGTGGGAAAGTGAAGCCATCCAGACCTGTCTGAACATTGCCCAGGATATTGTGACTGAAGCGGGCTTAGCCCGTGCGGAAGAACCCGCCCGGCCATAAGCCGTCTATTCAGCCAGCAACGCCGCCGGAACCTCAATGTCCTGTTCCTGGTAATAGCGTACCGCACCGGGATGCAAAGGGGCGGCCACCCCGTCAAAACGCTGCTCGGCGGTAACGGTTTTCAACAGGCCATTCGCTTTGTGAGCTGTATCCAGGTTGTCGAAGTAGGTTTTGGTCAGGGTATAAGCCGTTTCTTCCGCCATGTCCTTGTTGACGGCCAGCATCATGACCGTGACCCAGACCGTGACCGGCTCATCCTTGTTGACCTGGCCGCTGTAGGTATCGGGCGGAATGACACTCCTGATCATGCCCAGGTCTGCCGGTGGTTCGGCATCTGCCGGCAGGGACAGGATACGGATCTCGCGTGACAGCGACAATTCAGCCAGCACCTGGGAGCCCAGTGCCTGCGGTGCGATAACCAGGTCATACTGGCCATCCTGAAAGCCCTGGATGGCGATTCCCCACGGTGCCTTGATTCCTTCGTAATCCTTGCCTTCCTCCAGTCCGGAAGCAGCCTTGATCAGGGCCTTGATCTGGGCATTGGCCGTCCCGGCAGGGGGGCCTATATAGACCTTCTTGCCCTGGATATCGGCCCAGTTTTCAATGCCGCTGTCAGCCCAGACAATCGGGTGATAGAGGCTGGCGGAAAAACCGAACAGGGCCCTGACATTCCCGGCCATTTTGCCCCCGGCTTCTGCCCCCAGCCTGGAATAGGCGCCTTTGCCCGCAAGCAGACCTGTATAGGCTGATGGCGGAATGACAGCGGAATCGAGATTGCCCTGGCCGATTTTGAGCAGGGATTTGGTCAGGGTCTGGCCGGTGGCCAGTTCCACGTCAATACCGGCTTTGTTCCAGTAGGGGGCCATGGTTTGGGGTAGCAGGCCGACCACACTGTTCGGGGTTGCAGTTTCCATGGAAACCTTGGTTGCCCAAGCTGGCAGTGCCAGCAGCATCAGGCCGGTAATCAGGATAACATTCTTCAAAAACTTGAAAGGCATGGTTCCTCCTTCAGGGTGTGATTCCGGGGGGCTGGAATCGGTGACTGTTGATCATATCGGTTCCGGAACGGGTGGCTATTCAGCCAGCAATTCTGCCGGAATTTCGATGTTCTGTTCCTGGTAATAGCGTATTGCACCGGGATGCAAAGGGGCGGCAACCCCGTCAAAACGCTGCTCGGCAGTGACGCTTTTCAGCAGGTCGTTGGCTTTACGGGCCGTCTCCAGGTTGTCGAAGTAGGTTTTGGTCAGGGTATAGGCCGTTGCTTCCGCCATGTCCTTGTTGACGGCCAGCATCATGACCGTGACCCAGACCGTGACCGGCTCGTCCTTGTTGACCTGGCCACTGTAGGTATCGGGTGGAATGACGCTGGTGATCAGACCCAGGCCTGCCGGTGGCCGGGTATCCGCCGGCAGGGACAGGATGCGGATCTCGCGTGACAGCGACAGTTCGGTCAGCACCTGGGAGCCCAGTGGCTGGGGTGAAAAAACCAGATCATACTGGCCATCCCGAAAACCCTGGACGGCAACCCCCCACGGTGCCTTGATCCCCTCATAATCCCTGCCATCCTCCAATCCTGCCGCTGTTTCGAGCAGGGCCTTGATCTGGGCATTGGCAGCACCGGCCGGAGGGCCGATATAAATCTTTTTACCCTTGAGATCGGCCCAGTTTTCAATACCGCTGTCGGCCCAGACGATCGGGTGATAGAGACTGGAAGAAAAACCGAACAGGGCTCTGACATTCCCGGCCATTTTGCCCCCGGCTTCTGCCCCCAGCCTGGCATACGCACCCTTGCCGGCCCGCAGGCCCGTATAAGCCATGGGCGGGATGACAGCGGAATCGAGATTACCCTGGCCGATTTTCATCAGGGATTTGGTCAGGGTCTGGCCGGTGGCCAGTTCCACGTCAATACCGGCTTTGCTCCAGTAGGGAGCCATGGTTTGTGGCAACAGGCCAAGGATACTGTTTGCGGTTGCGGTTTCCATGGAAACCCTGGTTGCCCAGGCTGGCAGTGCCAGCAACATCAGGCCGGTAATCAGGACAAAGTGCTTCAGAAATTTGAAAGGCATGGTTCCTCCTCCAGGCAGCAATTCCGGTCATGGCCTCCCAGACATGACCTCAGGATTGTTGGTCGACCCTATTGGAACGGATCGGAGTGTAAAAGTAAAATGCTAATTTGGTCGTCCAAACAGACTTTTTTGTATGAATAAAAGGCCACTGTTTCCGGTCGGGTTGCAGTTTCAGGACGGATGTTGAATGGCCTGTCCGTTTTCCTTGATGGTTTCCAGCACAATGGAGGAACGGGCATCCACCACCCCCGGCAGGTACAGAATCCGGTTTTCCAGAAACCGGGCGAAGCGGGGCAGGTCAGGTGCGGTGATATTGAGCATGAAGTCGGTATTCCCGGAAATCTTGTGGCAGGCTTCAACCTCAGGGTAGCCGATAACGGCATCATGAAACTGCCGGGCGGCTTTGGGATCATGACGATTGATCCTGACCTGGACAAAGGCCCGCACTTCATGGCCCAAAGCACGATTGTCCAGCGCTACCGTGAAATGACGGATGATACCGGCCTGCTGCAGGGCCTGGGTACGGCGCTGTATGCTGGAGGCCGACAGGTGGAGCTGTTCCGCAAGGCGGGCCCAGCTGGTGCGCCCGTCCTGCCTGAGGGCATAGATGATCAGCCAGTCATAACGATCCAGGGTCATGGAAACCTTGAAACCTTTTGCACGAATCCGTTGTTATTTCCGGATTATTGCATGATTCCTGGGTAAAACCCCCTTGTTTATCGCAGAATACGCACAAACCCGGCCCGGCAAATCCCTTATGATGTTCTACCAGCAGCCAGCAGGCATCCACCAATAAGGAGGTCAACATGCCACATCCATCCCCGGAAACCCGTTCAACCATCAACCCGCTGGGGCTGGACGGTTTTGAGTTCATCGAATTTGCATCACCGCGTCCGGGTGTACTGGAGCCGGTGTTTGAAATGATGGGGTTCAGCAGGGTAGCCACCCACCGTTCCAAAGACGTGGACCTGTACCGTCAGGGCAATATCAATTTCATCATCAATCGGGAGCCCCACAGTCTGGCACAGTATTTTGCCGAGGAGCATGGCCCCTCCGCCTGTGGCATGGCCTTCCGGGTGCGCGATTCGCATGCAGCCTACAGGAAGGCCCTGGAACTGGGTGCGCAACCGGTTGACATTCCGCCCGGTCCGATGGAACTGCGCCTGCCGGCCATCAAGGGGATCGGCAATGCCCCGATCTACCTGATTGACCGTTATCAGGAAGGTTCAACCCTCTATGACATTGATTTTGAATACCTGGATGGGGTGGCGCGCCATCCGGCAGGTTGTGGTTTCCATACCCTGGATCACCTGACCCACAATGTCTACCGGGGTCGTATGGCCTACTGGGCGGATTATTATGAAAAACTGTTTAATTTCCGCGAAATCCGTTATTTCGATATCAAGGGCGAGTATACCGGCCTGACCTCCAAGGCCATGACGGCACCGGATGGCAAAATCCGCATTCCCCTCAACGAGGAAGGCGTCGGGGGTTCCGGGCAGATCGAGGAGTTTCTGATGGCGTTCAATGGTGAGGGCATCCAGCACATTGCTTTGGCCTGTGATGACCTGATCGGGTGCTGGGATCGCCTGAAGGCCCGGGGTCTGCCCTTCATGACCCCGCCACCGGATACCTATTACCAGATGCTGGACGAGCGTCTGCCGGGGCATGGTGAGCCGGTGGAAGCCCTGAAAGCCCGTGGCATTCTGCTGGATGGTTCGACTGCTGGCGGTCAGCCCCGCCTGCTGCTGCAGATATTCTCGGAAACCCTGCTGGGGCCGGTATTTTTCGAGTTTATCCAGCGCAAGCAGGATGAGGGCTTCGGTGAAGGCAATTTCAGGGCCCTGTTTGAATCGATTGAGCGCGATCAGATCAACCGGGGCGTGCTGAAACCTGAAACCGCCTGAAACTTATCCACAAAAGCTGTGGACAACGGCGTTCATAACTCAGTCAGGAAACCCGGTTAATGCTTTTAAAACAATGGCCTTTATGGGTTTGATTGTTTTTTGATCGACTCATTGTCCGGGATCAGGGACTGCACTGCTGACAGTGGTATACCTCCACGATCGGGTGGTGCAGGCTTTCCACACCATGCAGCCTGGCCTTGTAATCATCCGGAGACCGGGGTTCATGTGTTACAACCGAGGCCATCAGTGTCCAGGCCCCCTGTCCGACCGACCACAGGTGCAGATCCTGTACCTGGGTGCCGGGCACGCTTTCCAGACGTTGGCGGATCTGCTGATGCAGGGCCTGCGGCCCTTCGGTATCCAAAAGGATGGCACCGGTCTGGCGCAGCAGCTGCCAGGCCCAGCGCAGGATCACTGCCGATGCCAGCAGGGCGATCAGCGGGTCCAGCCAGTTCCAGCCCCACAGCCAGGCCGCAGCCAGGCCGATAATGGCAGCCACCGAGGTGACGGCATCGGCAAGCACGTGCATCAGGGCCGCGTGCAGGTTGTGATCACGCGGGTGTTCGTGAGCGTGATCGTCGTGTGCATGGTCATGGTCGTGGTGGGAATGGGTATGTCCGTGCTCATGGCCGCCCGCCAGCAGCCACGCCGACAGCAGGTTGACCAGCAGCCCGATCACGGCGACAACCATGGCTTCCTTCGGCAGCAGGGGCTGCAGGGACAGCAGGCGTGAGACGGATTCAAAGACCAGCCACACACAGCTCAGCCCCAGCAGCAGGGCACTGGTATATGCCGCCAGATCGTTGATTTTCCCGCTTCCCAGCGTCAGGCGCGGGTCCGTGGCATAGTGCCGGGCCAGGTAATAGGCCATGAAGGCCAGCCCCAGAGCCAATGCATGGCCGCCCATGTGGATGCCGTCTGCCAGCAGGGCCATGGAACCGGTGACCAGCCCGCCAATGATTTCTGCGAACATGGTGACAAGGGTCAGCAATGTCACCAGCAGGGTGCGCTGCTCGGCACTGTGTTTCTGGCCCTGCCCGAAATCGTGCAGGTGATGGACGGCCCTGATGGTGGGGCAGGGTTGTTCTCCGAATGTATTTGCCGTCATGGGTCTGATCCCTGTTTTGAGATTGGCTGCGCAGTCGTTTTGATCTTAGGTCCTGGATCCGGTGGATGCAATCCGGTGCCGGCCACTGCCAGTCTCGGCACCGGAAGCATGCCGTATTGGTGTCTGCCTGTGCATCAGCTCAGAACCCGAACAGGGCCGCCAGTCCCAGCAATACAAAAATTATGGCGGCAATACCGTGCACCAGCTTCAGTGGCAGCCGGTGTGCCATTTTGTCCCCCACCAGTACCGCCGGTACATTGGCAATCATCATGCCCAGTGTGGTTCCCAGTACCACCCAGGCCAGGGAGGCGTATTCTGCGGCCAGTGCGATGGTGGCGACCTGGGTTTTGTCCCCCATTTCTGCAATGAAAAAGGCAATCAGGGTCGCCATGAAGACGCTGTTCCGCGAGGCATCGATATGGGCATCGGTCTCGTCCAGCTTGTCAGGAATCATGATCCAGACGGCCATGGCCAGAAAACCCAGCCCCAGCACCCAGCGCAGCGCATCCTCACCCAGCAGGCTGGTGATCCAGGTGCCCACGATACCGGCTCCGGCATGATTCAGCAGGGTGGCCACCAGAATGCCGAGGATGATGGGTAGGGGTTTGCGGAATTTTGCTGCCAGTACCAGCGAGAGCAGCTGGGTTTTGTCGCCGATTTCAGCGAGGGCAACAATGCCGGTTGAAACAAGGAAGGCTTCCATAAGGACTCCAAAGCCGGGCGTTTTCCAATGACCACCCCACCCTCCCGGCTTGACCGAAGGTGTGATGGTCAAAGGTCTTGCCAGACCGGAGCCGCCGGTACCATGACCGGATGGTCAAGTGTGTTGATACAGGCCCTTTCTGCTAAAGGAGGCTACTCCCCAATGACGGCCCGGATTCTAGCCTCCGGACCGGTATCCTGTCCAGCCGGGAATCGGCAATGTTTCTTGTGAAAATATAGTTGACAAGGAAAACATAAAATGTGAACATGCATCAATGTTTACAGAAGATATATCAATCGTTCAAAGGACCTCCGATCATGAAAAACACACTTGTCACTACCCTTGCCGCCTCCCTGCTGATGAGCGCATTTTCGGCACCGGTTCTGGCCGGGCCGGTAGCCGCAACGGAAAAGCTCTGGTTCAGTGCCCCGCAGGTCAGTGCGTTTTATACCCTGGATGAGGCCAATCACCAGGTGGTGGTGACCGCCCGGCCCGGGCCGGGCAGCAAGCGCGGGCTGGACAAGCCGGTTGCCCGTACGGCTACCCTGCTGGAAGACGGCGGGAAGTTCATGACCGCCATGTATGGCGAAGGTGACAATGCGCCGACTGCGACCCTGATTGTCACCCGTGACGGTGACAGGCTGGAGGCTTTTGTCTCCACCTTCACCATGGATGCGGATACGGGCCAGACTGTGTCCCGGCTGGATTGATGCCGGGCGGTTGTCAGCACCGGGACATGAAATGTTTCCATAGAAAACTTGTGCTATGATACCAGCCTTTCGAGCACCACAAGGCAAGCGATGAGCGAAGTTACCCGCCGCCCCTACCATCATGGCGACCTGCACCGGGTTCTGATTGAAACGGCGTTGGAACTGCTGCAGGAGCAGGGCAGCTGGCAGTTCAATCTGCGTGAAGTGGCCCGCCGTGCCGGTGTCAGTCATGCGGCACCGTACCGGCATTTCAGCGACAAGGCTGCCCTGTTGACCGAACTGGCGCTATCGGGGTTTGAACACCTGGGAACAGCGCTATCGGCAGCCATGGTACGGGAAAACCCGGTCCGGCAGCAGTTTCTGGCCGCCGCACAGGCCTATGTTGCTTTTGCCGAAGCCAACCCGGCACTGTACCGGCTCATGTTCAGTGCGGATGCCGGAACCAGAGCAGATGTGCACCTGAGTCAGAGGGCGATGGACGCTTTTGGCGTGGTGCTGACCCTGCTGGAACGGGGCCAGCAGGAAGGCACTTTCAAATTGCGGCCACTGCAGGGCCAGGCTACTGCCTGCTGGGCTGAAGTCCACGGTCTGGCGTTGCTGGCCATTGACGGGCTGCTGCTGCCTGAAAAAGTCGGTAACAAACCGGTACCAGCGGCTCTGGACATCCTGCTGGAAGGGCTGGAGGCCTGAGCCTTATGCCGACACGCGGGATCCGTGTCAACTGCTCGCCAACGCCAGTTCCACCGGTGTGCGTACTGCCTTGACAACAACCCTGTGAACCGTCACCGGTATGCCTGTATTACGGTTCACAGCTGAAGCTGGCGGCCCGTTCCGGGCTGCCACTGCCTTGATAGCGAGCCACCTGCGGATAAGGGCACAGCGGCCGGGTACGGGTTGCCGACCAGTCAGACGGCAGGTCGGCATTGACCCCGCCAACATTGCCGGTACCGCGTGCACTGGCGATAACCTGCTCTGGTGCTACACCCTGCTCCACCCAGGCTACCAGAGGTGTCAGCAGGTCGAACTGGTCGGTTGCCGGGCCGCCCGAGCAGTGCCCCATGCCGGGTACCGGGTACAGCCTGGCGAAGGCTGCAGCATCCCCGCCGTTATTGCCGTCCAGCCCTTCATACCAGGCTTTGGTGTCATTGAAGGAAAAAATGGCATCCGATACCCCGTGATAGGCAATGATTTTGGCGCCACGGTTTTTCAGGGTATCAAGCCGGGCCGGGTCCGGCGGAGTCATGAAGCTCATGCCGGATTCGGTGTACAGGGCATTGCTGGCATAAATCTCGCTGTTCAGGCTGTCGATGTTGGCCTGATAGGCGAAGGCCGGGCCGTCAAAACCGGTGATGCTGTTATCGGTGGGTACCACCGGTGGTGTTTTGAAAATCATCGCTACTGCTCCGGCATCCAGATTCAAGGGAGCGAAGTACTCCCAGAACAGCACCCCGGATGCATTGAGGCCGGCATCCCAGGGGAAAGCGGTATAAACCGGCTGGCCGGAGCTGGTCCGGATCCCGGAAAAAATGTTGCCGATGGCGCTTTTCTGGTCGGTTGTCAGGCAGCTGCCATCCCGGTCCGGGCTGCAGGTGGGTACATCCACATCAAGATCAAAGGTCGCCTGACAGGCAGCCCGGTCCTGCACCAGGCCATCTGCCAACCCGTCCAGGGCATCGCATTGCGTCAGAATGGCATGGGCGAGTGCGGTGCGTTCCCCAACAGTAACAGCGGTGGCAAGGTCTGCCGGATCGGTACCGGGAATGGCGGCATAAAGCTGGGCTCCACCAATGCTGGCAACCGCTGCCCTGGGCAGGTTGTAGCCGGGGGCACCGATCAGGAAACCGTCATAATCGCCGGCATAACGTGAGGCGGCCACCATGGCGTGACGCCCACCATTGGAGCAGCCGCCGAAATAAGAACGGTCCGGACGCCGGTTGTAGGCTGCCAGAATCAATGCTTTGGCCATCGGGGTCAGCTTGACCACCGCCTGATAGCCGTAATCCAGCCGTGCCTGCGGATCAAGGCCGAAAGTCGGGATGGCGGGTGAATGGCCGGTGTCCGAACTCAGGACGGCAAAACCCTGTGACAGGGCACTGGTCAACGGACCGCCGCCGGAAGTCAGCCCTAAAGCGGTCTTGACCTCACCGTCAATACCGCCATTGGCCTGATAGAAGTAGCGCCCGTTCCAGGCGGTTGGCAGCCGCATTTCAAAGCCGATGGCATAGGTCTTTCCATCAACCGGGCTGATGCGTTCGTACATTTTCCCGGTAATCAGGCAGTGTTCGGGAATGGGCTGGCCGGCCAGGGTTTCGGCACCGACAGCCACGGTAGTGGCAGCTGTGATCGTGGTTCTGGCAAACCCGAAACCCGCCAGGGATGCGCAGCTGGCAATGCGGGTGGAGGCGGTGGCGGCAGACAACCGGGGCAGTTTGCCATCGTTGTCATTACAGGCACTCAGGAGCAGGCTGGAGAGTATCAGCAGGCTTGCTGACCTGACGGGCAAACGGGTTGTCATGAATGGTTTCCTCGGTGTGGGATTATTTATGGGCGCCTCTGAAGCCGGCCCTGTTTCTGAGGATACAGCAAAGATTGTGAGGAATGGGAGTGGATGGCCAGTCAGGAATGGAAGCTCCTGCCTAAACAGGAATCCAGGCAGGGGCCGGGGTTATGTGTAGCCGCTGGCAACGTTACAATGCGCACAGATAACGCTTCTGAAAGAGGAACCGGCATGAGCCCGATTTATTTTCGCAATACCTGGGAACGGGGTTTCGGTACCTATCCGCTCAAGGGAGATGCGCTGGCCGAAGCCCTGCGTCATGCCGTTGAAGCCGGCTACCGGGCCATTGATACCGCACAGATGTACAACAATGAAGCCGATGTGGGGCGTGCACTCAAAACACTGGGCGTTGCACGCGAACAGTTATGCGTGACCACCAAGGTACATCCGGACCATTTTGGAGCCGGGCATTTTCTGGCCTCGGTGGAACAGAGCCTGAAAGACCTGCAGCTGGATGTGATTGACGTGCTGCTGCTGCACTGGCCACCGATCGGCGGTGAGATTGAACCGGCCCTGCACCAGCTGGCTGAAGCGCGCCGGCGTGGTCTGACTCGGCATATCGGCATCAGCAACTACAATGTGGCCATGATGGAACAGGCACGGATTCTGCTTGGCGATGAGCCGATTGCCTGTAATCAGGTCGAATTCCATCCGCTGCTGGATCAGCATCGCTTGCTGGAAGCGGCGGCCCGCACGGGGATTCCCTTGAGCTCCTATTGCTCGGTGGCCCGTGGTGAAGTATTCAAATACCCCCTGTTAACCGAGCTGGCCCGCGATTATGGCAGGACACCGGCCCAGATTGTACTTCACTGGATTCTGCAGCACGGGGTGGCCATCAACACCATGTCAACCAAACCGGCCAATATCCGCGCCAATTTCGACCTCATGGATTTCACCCTGTCCACCCCGGACCTGACACGCATCGACGCCCTGATGCAGACCGGCTACCGCATTGTCACCCGGGATGTGGCACGCTGGGCTCCCGAATGGGATTAAATCAGGACAGAGGCTTGTCCCGGCGTTATGTCTGGTGATATATAGCAATGTATGAGCAGTGCCATACCCCACACCTATCACCTGAGCGGACGTTTCTGGATTGAAAGTTCCCAGGGCATGTTTCTGGGGCAGGGCCGTGTCACGCTGCTGGAGCGCATTCGTGAACACGGCTCCATCAGTGCTGCGGCCCGCTCCATGAAAATGTCCTACCGGCAGGCCTGGGATCAAGTCAACGCCATGAACAGCCACAGTCCGGCACCACTGGTCAGCAGTGCGACAGGTGGCCGTGGTGGAGGGGGGGCCAGCCTGACTGAAACCGGGGAGCAGGCCGTGGCCCTGTTTCAGGCCGTCAAACGCGATTTTGATGCCTTTCTGCTCCAGCGGTCAACGACCTTGCAGCTGTAAATTTTTTTGTTTCACGTTATGTTTATAAAGGAATAGCGATATGAAATTCTTGTCGGGAAAATCCACTGTCGGGCACTTGAAAACCGGTATTCGTATCAGCCTGATCCTGCTGCTGGGCAGTACCGGTGTACAGGCAGCAGATGTTCACGTGGCCGTTGCAGCCAACTTCACCAAGCCAATGGAAACCATCGCTGCCGGCTTTGAGAAAGCCAGTGGCAATAAGGTCATCGCCTCTTTCGGTTCCAGCGGCAAACTGCTGGAGCAGATCAAGAACGGTGCACCGTTTGAAGTCTTTCTCTCTGCCGACCAGAAACGGCCTCAGGCAGTTGAAGCGGCTGACCTGGCAGTGCCTGATTCCCGTTTCACCTATGCCATTGGCAGCCTGGTGCTGTGGTCAGCGCAGGAAGGGGTTGTGGATGATAAGGGTGAAGTGCTGAAAAGCGGCCAGTTCCAGCATATCGCCATTGCCAACCCGGAAACGGCTCCGTACGGCAAGGCAGCCCTGGAAACCATGAGCGGGCTGGGTGTACTGGAAGCCCTGCAACCCAAGATTGTCCAGGGCGACAGCATTGCCCAGACCCATGCCTTTGTATCCAGCGGTAATGCCGAATTGGGGTTCGTGGCGCTGTCACAGGTGATCAACGATGGTGAAATCAGTGAAGGCTCCAGCTGGGTAGTGCCACTGGATATGTATGAGCCCATTCGTCAGGATGCCGTACTGCTCAAGACCGGTGAGAACAATGCAGCGGCCAAAGCCCTGCTGGCCTATCTGCAATCCGATGCTGCCAGAGCGGTGATTGCAGCGTTCGGCTACGCCGTATCAGTACCGGGGACCCTTGCTGAAACGACCTCCCTGAATGCCGAGTGATGCTGATCTTGTCGCCATCCTGCTGACCCTGAAGCTGGCAGGCCTGACGACACTCATCCTGCTGCTGCTGGGTACGCCACTGGCCTGGTGGCTGACACACAGCCACTGGCGCGGAAAATCCGTCATCAATGCCCTGGTGGCCCTGCCACTGGTGCTGCCACCAGCCGTGCTCGGGTTCTACCTGCTGGTACTGATGGGGCCGCACGGTCCGGTCGGTCAGTTCACCCATGCCATCGGACTCGGAACCCTGCCTTTCACGTTTGGCGGGCTGGTGATTGCTTCCGTGCTGTATTCGCTGCCATTTGTGGTGCAGCCGTTGCAGAATGCTTTTGAGGCCATCGGTACCCGTCCGCTGGAAGTGGCCGCCACGTTGCGTGCCCGACGGCTGGATACCTTTTTCAGTGTGGTGCTGCCCCTGGCGCGCCCCGGCTTTCTGACGGCCACCGTACTGGGTTTTGCGCATACGCTGGGTGAATTCGGGGTGGTGCTGATGGTAGGTGGCAACATCCCCGGCCGGACCCAGGTGATTTCCATGCAGATACTCAATCACGTGGAGGCTGGCTCCTACCTGCAGGCACACTGGCTGGCAGCCGGGATGCTGGTGTTTTCCTTTGTGGTTCTGCTGGTGCTATACAGTTTTGCCCCCTACACCCGGCGGCATCACTGAGATGGATACCCGGCTCCAGACCTGCATACAGGCCCGGTTCCAGCTGGATTTCCCGGATTTCTCACTGCAAACCGACCTGCAGCTCCCTGCACGCGGGGTCACGGTATTATTCGGCCCCTCCGGTTGTGGCAAGACGACCTTGCTGCGCTGCATTGCCGGGCTGGAACGGGCACCGGTCGGGTTTTTTCAGGTCCGGGAAACGGTGTGGCAGGACAGTAGCCGTCACTGTTTTCTCCCCCCGTACCGGCGCCCGCTTGGCTATGTGTTTCAGGAGCCAAGCCTGTTTGAACACCTGAACGTGCGTGGCAATCTGGCATTCGGGCAGAAGCGCGTCCCGGTCCACGAACGGCGGGTTGCCATGGAACAGGCCCTGGATCTGCTGGGGATCGGGCATCTGCTGGAGCGCATGCCACAACACCTGTCCGGCGGGGAAAAGCAGCGTGTGGCCATTGCAAGGGCACTGGCAGTCAGTCCGCAACTGCTGTTGCTGGATGAACCGCTGGCGGCCCTGGACCTGCCACGACGTCAGGAGATTCTGCCGTTTCTGGCCCGTCTGCATCAGGAGCTGGACATTCCGATGTTGTACGTGACCCATTCCCCGCAGGAAGTCACGCGTCTGGGTGATCACCTCGTAATCCTCGAACAGGGACGGGTAGTGGCCTCCGGGAATCTGCAGGAAACCCTGACCCGCCTGGACCTGCCCCTGGCCCAGAGCCGGCAGGCATCCACAGTGCTGAGTGTGAGCGTCTGCGGGCATGAAACCGCCTATCAGCTCACCGAAGTCTGTTTTGCCGGGGGCCGCCTGCAACTGCCCCTGCGTGAAACCATTGCCACCGGAACGGCATTACGCCTGCGCATTTACGCCCGTGATGTGAGCCTGACCCTGCAGCCGCCCCAACAGACCAGCATCCTTAATGTCCTGCCCGCCACCATCACCCACCTGGCAACCGGGGAAGAAGGACAGACCATCGTCAAACTCAGTCTGGGCGGGGCCTTGCTGCTGGCGCATGTCACCCGTAAATCAGCGGATGTGCTGGGCCTGCAACCGGGCCTGCCGGTCTTTGCCCAGATCAAGGCCACCGCCATTCTTTAACATACCCGCCTGTCCTGCGTACCCGTTCCTGCATCATGCCGTCTTACCTATTCAGGTATTACTTTTCAAGACCCGCGCATCAGGCGAGGCGTGTAACGGCAGGGTGAGTGATGAACGGGTCAGGCAGCAGGCCCGGCGGTGGCTGACGGCCAAATCAGTACGTACTGACTGACCTACAGGGCCTTGTCCAGCAGGGCCTTGAGTTCCTCCTTGCCGGTACCGCCGACCACCCGCCCCAGTTCCTGGTCGCCCCGCAGCAGGATCAGGGTGGAGCGACGCGGAATGTTCCGGGAGGTGGCCACTTCATGGGTGGCAAATTCATCCCAGTCCACCTTGATGAACATGATCTTGTCATCATAGGCCGGATTTTCAGTACGCAACCGGGCAATCACCCGCTTCTGGGTGGCACAGACGCTGCACCAGTCGGCATAGTAATCCACCAGCACCGTCTTGCCGGCAGCCAGTTCCTTTTCGATCATCCCCGGCTCGTAACGCCAGGCCGACCAGGCCGCAGACACCATGCCAACCAGCAGCAGACCGGTAAGCCCGTTGACGAAGTGACGACGTTTCATGCTTATCTCCTAAAATCTGACAGAAAAATCCTGTAATTCCCAGGGCAGGACATTGATCAGCCAGGCCTCGACAAGATGATGCGTACCCGACAGGATCACCACACCCAGTGTGACAAAAATCAGTCCCATCAACGGTCTGGACCAGCGCGCCAGCCACCGCAGCCGGTGAGCCTGAATGGCTTTCTGCCCGCCATAGCCCAATATCAGCACCACACTGGAAACCCCGGCAGCAAAACCAGACAGGATGGCAAAAACCCACATCAGGTTCTGCCCCTGGCTTGCCAGAGCGATGGCTCCCCCCAGCGTCGGCCCCACGCAGGGCGACCACACCAGTCCCAGCAGCATACCGCCCAGCAGATGCGGCCAGGCCCCCGGAGCATGACGGATATCATCCAGCTGCCGGCCTGCACCGCTGCCGATGCCTGTGGCCAGTACGACAAAACCCTGACTCAGGCCGGGAACCAGCAGCACCAGACCTGATGCGATCATCAGCACCGCACCGGTCTGACCCAGCACCCGCTCGGTCAGACCGATACTGTGCCCGACACTGGCCACCAGTAGCCCGAAACCCACAAAGGTCAGGCTCATTCCCAGCGCCAGCAGCAGGGGACCATGACGCTGGCGCTGCAGGCTGCTGGCCAGCACCATGGGCAGTACCGGCAATATGCAGGGATTGATCAGTGTCAGCAGACCGGCAATGAAGCCGAACAGCAGTTCCATCCATTTACCTTTTAACCCGCCAGATGGCTGTATACGCTTTTGGCAGTGGAACCGATGTATCCCCCCAACCGATTCGAGGGTAATACCAGTGACTGGTGATAATCATCCTTATCACAAGTTATGCAACGCCTCCTGAATGGCTGGATTTTGCCTGAAACCAAGCCGGTCCCGACCCCCGGTGGGGTGTAGGTCGAATCGACCTGACATGCTACCATCGGTACAATTGTGCCGTTATCGTCTTTGGAGCGTTTTTCAAGCAGCCCGCTGATGGCCCATGGCACTTGCTCCACGACCCCGGACCAGGATGTTTCAACATGAAGGCAGCAGCACAAAGCTTGATCAAGCCGTTGATGATGCTGTGTTTCATCGCATGGACCACGATGACTGTTTCCGGTTGCAGCCATTTCCTGCCTTCACTGGAAGGCCGGTCCATGTCCCGTGCCCTGGATCAGAAAACAGTGAACCGGACCCGTCTGGGACAGGTATCCGCTCAGCTGGTCTCACGCCATGCCCGTAGCGGCAACAGCGGTATCCATCCCCTCCCGGCCCCCGGAAACGCCCTGGCTGTGCGCCTACAGCTGGTACAGACAGCGCAGCGCTCGCTGGATGTCCAGTATTATATCTGGCGTGCCGATGTCAGCGGCTTTCTGCTGCTGCATGAACTGTTCCAGGCCGCAGAGCGCGGGGTAAGGGTACGTCTGTTGCTGGATGATAACGGCATATCCGGTCTGGATGACATCCTGATCGCCCTCAACCATCACCCCCGGATTGAAGTCCGTCTCTTCAATCCGTTCACCCTGCGCCATCCCAAATGGATTAACTACCTGACCGACTTCACACGCATCAACCGGCGCATGCACAACAAGTCATTCACGGCGGACAATGCCGTAACCATTATCGGCGGGCGCAACATTGGTGATGAATATTTCGGTGTGACCCATCAGGAGGTATTCGCCGATATGGATGTCCTGGCCATCGGTCCGGTCGTCGGCAGGGTATCCGCAGCATTTGATGCCTACTGGGCCAGTGCCTCAGCCTATCCGGTGGAGCGGGTCGTACAGAATGCCAATCAGCAGTTTGCCCGGCAGTGGCTGGCACGGATGGAGCAACTGATGCACCAGCCAAAAGCCCGCCGGTTCCTCCAGACCATCGGGGAAACCGATACGGTGACACAGCTGCTGTCAGGTCGTCTGGCACTGGTATGGGCAGCCACCACGCTGGTGGCCGACGATCCTGTCAAGGCACAGGGCAAAGCCAGGGCAGAGCAGCTGCTTGCCGTACAGCTGGAGCAGGTGATCGGGACTCCGATGCGGGATGTGAAACTGGTTTCCCCCTATTTTGTACCGACCAGAAACGGAACCGAAGCTTTCATCAATATGGCCCGACGCGGCGTCAAGGTACAGATACTTACCAATTCACTCAGCAGTACGGATGTCAGCGCAGTACATGCGGGTTATGCCAAATGGCGCAAAAGCCTGTTGCGTGGCGGTGTAACGCTGTATGAAATGCGCAATATCACCAACCAGGATGAAAAGGGCGGCATTTCCAGTGCCAGCAGCCTGCATGCCAAAACCTTTGCCATTGATGGTGAACGGGTATTTGTCGGCTCTTTCAACTTTGATCCGCGTTCAGCCCGGCTGAATACGGAAATGGGTTTCATCATCGAAAGTCCACAACTGGCCCGACGCATGGCCCAGCGTTTTGTGACACGTATCCCGCAGGATGCCTACGAAACACGCCTGGACGGAAACGGACAGCTGTACTGGCTGGAACGGCGCGGGCAGCAGGTGCTGCGCCACGACACCGAGCCCGGAACCCGGCCTCTGCAACGTGCCACCGTCTTCCTGCTGTCCGTGCTGCCGATCGAATGGTTGTTATGATTGCACGAATCCCGGAGAAATCATGCCATGCCCCCACAGACCCGCATTTCCGTCCCCCTCCTGCCCGCCCTCAGTACCAATACCCGGCATTACCTGGCCGATACCATCAGCAGCAACACCCGGCGCGCCTATGCCGGCGATCTGAAGCGCTTCAGTGACTGGTGCCGCTCCCGGAGCCTGTCACCACTGCCGGCGGCGGCGGCCAGCGTGGCGGATTTTCTCAGCAGTCAGGCCATGAGCGGGCGCAGCCCTTCCACCCTGAACCGGCGTGTGGCTGCCATCAGGTACGCACATGAAGCCCATGGCTACCCGTCGCCCACCACCGACAAGCTGGTCAGTGCCACCCTGAAAGGCATCCGGCGCAGCCACCGGAAGCCCCCCCGGCGCAAGACAGCGGCCACCATTGAAAAGATGATCACCCTACTGGCGCACTGCAACACGGCAACCCTGCGCGGAAAACGTGACAAGGCTCTGCTGCTGCTGGGTTTTGCCGGGGCTTTCCGGCGTTCGGAACTGGTGGCCCTGCAGGTGAGCGCGCTTGCCTTCGTGCCTGAAGGCCTGCGGATCATGATCCGGCATTCAAAAACCGATCAGGACGGCCAGGGGCAGGAAATTGCCATCCTGAACGGACGGCTGTGTATCGTCACCGTACTGCAGGACTGGATCAACAGCGCAGCCATCCAGGACGGCTACCTGTTCCGGGGGTTTTACAAGGGGAGCCGGCGCCTGCGTGCTACCCGGCTGTCCGGACAGGCAGTGGCTGATATCATCAAGCACTATGCCCTCAAGGCCGGATTTGATCCGGATGAGTTTGCCGGTCATTCGCTGCGCGCCGGCTTTGTCACTTCAGCCGCTGAATCCGGTGCCAGCCTGTTCCGGATCATGGATGTATCCCGCCACCGATCAGTCCAGAGCGTGCGCACCTATGTACGCACCGCCGATGCCTTCCGGAACCACGCCGGGTCAGGTTTTCTCTGAACCCTACAGGGCATGCCAGCCGAATGTGGCCAGCAGGGCGAACAGGGCAACAATCAGCAGGATCATCAGGGTATCCACCGGAACGGCCGCGTCATCAAGCGCAGTTTTTCCGGCGATGCGCCGACGCAGAAACAGCATGCGAACATAGGCAATCAACACCACCAGGCTGCCACTGCCCAATAGCAGGAATTCTGACCAGGGATGTCCGGGTGCGTTACCCAGCCTTGCCGCACCCAGACCAAAGCCGACCACCGCAATCACGGTGCGCACCCAGGCCAGAAAGGTGCGCTCGTTGGCCGCATGGTCAGAATAGTTCTTAATCATAATGGCTTCCATCAGTGATTACGGGTGGGGTATAAAATATAATGGAGTGATAATATAAAGAAAGTCACCCAGGCGGAGGAGAAAACCTGGATGACTTTACCGGTCGACCAACGATAAATTGCTGAAACGGCCTATGCTGTTGTTATTATTGTGATATTTTTATCTGCTTCCTGCTGCAGGCTTATTGTATTTATTTTTGCCTTATTTTCTGAGGCACGGCTTGTTATTATTATTTTCTGCCATGCCTTCGTGTTATCCCTGTCACAGGCACAGATTACAAAAGCTAACCTTGCATAAACATTAACCGCTGGTCAGAATAATTTTCAATGCCCGTCAGCACAGGCTGCAGGCACGGCACAGCAGGCACCGGGAACAATCGTTGCTTTTGTGACGAACTCAAAGGCGTTGCAACAGTTCAGCCTTTTTGGCGGCAAATTCCTCCTCACTGAGGACACCACTCTGGCGTAGGCCGGCCAGCCGTTCAATGGTGGTAAGCACATCCGCGGCATCATTCGAACCTAGTGCATTGGCAGTATTGCCTGTTGTGACAGGTTCATTGCCAAAAGCCGGGGAAGCAGGCGGGGCAACCGCTGCATCTGCCGGGGCCACTCCATCCACGGAAACCACCGGCAGGCGCTCAAGGCTGACCGTACCGTACTGGCTGCCAAAGGTCAGAGAGGTATCACTGCCCTGCTGTTGTGAAACGCCACCGATCTGGTGATCCAGGGTATCGTACAGGGTCAGGTGGCCGTTGCTGTCGATGGCCAGCCGCCTGCTGGCCGGGAACCACGCATAACGGATGCCGTTCTGGGCACCGGACGAGGCCGGGAACCCCAGTTCCGCCGGCCACCAGCCACTGGAGGCATGACTCCCCGTTCCGGCAGGAACGGGCACCAGAAAGGCGGATCGTCCCTGGCTGGCAAGCAGGTTGCTGATTTCGCTGCACAGATTGCCCACCGTGGCCTTCAGGCCATTATTGAACATGTCACCCACCATGATCATGCCGCCCTGCATCCACTGACCGGAACCACCGAATTCGGGGTGGTTGAACTGGGCCATGGTTCCGTTGCCCTGGATCACTGCCAGCAACAGATGGGTGACAGCGTCGCTGGAAAGGCCGTAACGCTCACTCAGCTCCCTGACGATACGTTGACCCTGATCGGTAAATGCCTGCATGAATGATTCTCCTGAGGGGTTTTTCCGGCATTATCAGGACATACGTAAGAATTGCAAATTCAAAATCCATACAGACCCGTACCAAAAAGCTGCTCCGGTTTACTTCAAGGCACCGACAAGCTTCGCTGGGACTGGCTGCCCGGCAGGAAGCATTCCGCCACCAACAGGTGTCGGTACCGATACCTTGAGTATTCTGTCAAAGGCTGGCTGTGGCGATCAGCGTGTCATTGCCGGGTTCACGGGGCGCTGAAGCCGATGCTGCGGTGGGTACCATCACAGAAAGGCTTGTTTTTGCTCTCGCCACAACGGCACAGTGCTCCTTTCTCCCGTGCACAAAGGACATCGCCGTTGCGAAGTTTGACGGTCAGGGAACCGGAAAACAGCACCGGACCATCAGGGGCCGGCGAGAAACTGACCGGACCACCCGGCAGGTCGGCCCCGATGGTTTCCGCTGCTGCCGTTTTGAGGTCATCAAAGCGGTGGGTCTTGTGGCTGCCGTCACAGAAGGGCTTCCGGGCACTCTGTCCGCACCGGCACAGCGTCAGGCGGGTGTAGGTGGCAGAATCCAGCGCCAGTTCACCCCGCACAGCCAGTGGTCCATTGGGGATCAGGGTCACGGTGGCCTGCTCATCCGGTACCTCGTCAGCTCCACCATCCAGGCGTTCATAAACCAGTGCACTGGAAGGACACCGCTCAACCACCCGGACAATTTCCGCGAGGCTTCCTCCAGCAAGGTTGATCGGTGGATTTCTGTCACCATCAAAAACACCCGGCAACTCCCGAAAACAATAACCGGCATGTGCACATTTTGAACCATCGAAACTGACCCGGACCACTCCGTTCTCATAACTGTACTGTCTGACCGTCATGGCGTTCCTCCTGCCTTTTTCATCACAACCCAACAGACTGACACTATAGCAAGCTTTGAGCGGCTGACCGGGGTCAGGGACGTTATACTCCGGCCTTTCTAGCAATCAATCCGGGAGATAGCGACCATGTGGAAACCTGTTCTGGCCATCAGCCTTGGTGCAGCCGGCGGTGCTCTGTTGCGCTGGCAATTGAGTATCCGGCTCAACAACCTGCTCCCCCAGCTGCCACCGGGAACGCTGGTGGCCAACCTGCTCGGGGGATACCTCATCGGGCTGGCACTGGCCTTTTTTTCCCATACCATACAACTGCCGGCAGAATGGCGTCTGCTGATCATTACCGGCTTCTGTGGCAGCCTGACCACCTTTTCCACTTTTTCTGCCGAAACGCCCCGGCAGTGCCCTGCTGGCCA
>JAGRJD010000194.1 GCA_020442915.1 Thiothrix sp.
TGTCGGCATGCCAACATTTTCACAGTTGAGCGTTTTCCCCAGCACACTCAGCACCCGCTCCACCTTGCGGATACCCAGATCCGGGTAATCATTACGCTCCAGAGCACCGATAGTGGTACGGTCAAGGCTGACCATATCCGCCAGCTGCTGCTGGCTGAGGCCCTGCGCTTTGCGGGCACGGCGAATGGCCTGCCCAATGTCTGACAACATGATGAATTTATCCATCAAAAATGGCTAAAATCCGATTATTGATGTTCATATCCATCTTTTCAAGCCCGAAACAGCGATCAAAATCATTTCGGCCCCTTTATGACTGCCGGGATATAATACCCGTCAAACCTGCCCCGGCTGCGGGCGCCATCGGCACTGAACACCATGATCTCCAGAGAGGCAATTCGCCTGGCCAGACATGAGGATGCACGATGCATCGCTGAGATGTCCAGGGACCTGATCGAGTCCGGACTGGGCTGGTCCTGGACCCCGTTACGGATCACCAAGGAAATAAACGCCGGCAATGCCAATGTAATCGTGGCCGGGAAGCGGAACCCGATCATGGGTTTTGCGATCATGAAATACCTGGATGACGAAGCCCGGCTTAACCTGCTTGCCGTTCACCCCCGCTACCAGCGTCAGGGCATTGGTACACGTCTGCTGCAATGGCTGGAAGAAACGGCACGGGTCAATGGCAATGGCGTCATCTATCTGGAAACCCGTCTGGCCAATCAGGCAGCCCGGAAGTTTTACGAAACGGCAGGCTATCAGATCATCCAGTACCTTCCCGGCTACTACAGAGGACGCGAAACCGCCATCAGGATGGCCCATGACCTCTGGCTGACCCATGCCTCACGCTGAAGCCCGGTTGCAATGCCGTTTTACCGTTAAATAGCGGGCTAACCGCTTTGACACCTTTGGCAATAGACCAGAATTATCACCACTTATCAGACGTTCACTACCGAACAGCGGGCAGGACCAAATCAAAAATCAAAAAAATCATTTAAAAACAAATAATTACATTATTTTATAATTTTTAAATGGCTATCACTTTGTTGACATTAATAAAAAAAATTAATAATTTACCGTTAAATTATCTTATGTGAAATAAAAACAGAGCGTATGCTGAGTGTCAGCATGGCCATGGTTTACCCCCTTTCCCCCCAATGAAAATCGGGGCCTAATGGCAAAAATACCAACAATAATGAGGTTGTTTTGTGTCTCCAATAACCCATACTCCAGAAAAAACTTCCGCCCTTTCCCGGCACCTAAGCCGGTCTGACTGGTGGCGCAAACTCGCCTGCCTGCCACTGATCATCACCCTGTTCTCGACCAGCACCCAGGCCCTGTCCGCCGTTACCCCGCCGATGACAGTGGTCCCGTCGGTGGATGTGAATGAAACGGATCAGGCCGGCTATCGAGGGGGCAGTATCAGCAGCATGGCCATTTCACCGGCGGGTGTCATTGGCACCGTTGGCACCTTTACCAGCTACCGGGGCCTCGGCAAGCCCGGCATGTTTTTTCATGCTCCGGATTTCAACCCTGCGGCGGGTTACAATGACTATGCCGATAATGTGGCTCTGGACAGCATGGACTATCTGACGGCCCTGCGCGATGGCAGCTTCCTGTTTACGGACTACACAGGGGGTATCGGTGTCAACAGCGTGTGGCGCATCATGCCCGACGGTACCCGTACCCAGCTTAATAACGCAACCTGGGGCAGCTTCATCGGTGTTTTCAAGCTGTTACAACATTCCAGTGATGACAATGCAGCCTATGCCGCCCTGCGGGTCAACACCTCGGGAACCTACAAGATCGTCAAGTTCGACATCAACACCGGCAACGCCGATACCAGCTTCAGTTCCATCCGTACCGGCAGTGGTGCAGCAGCCTATCTGGACATGATCTTCACCGCAGCGGGTAAACTGCTGGTGGCCCAGCAGACCTTCCGCCCACGTGAGCTGGACCCGGCGACTGGTGCCGTACTGGCGACCTATACCG
>JAGRJD010000066.1 GCA_020442915.1 Thiothrix sp.
GCAGCAGGTTGGTGAACACCGGTCCCCTGCGCACCGTGAAGGAACGGTTCTGGGCATCAAACATTACGTGGCCGCTGATGTCCGCCGGCATCAGGTCGGGGGTGAACTGGATGCGGGCGAACTGTCCTTCAATGGTTCTGGCCAGTGCCCGTACCAGCAGGGTCTTGCCCAGACCGGGAACCCCTTCAATCAGCACATGCCCGCCGGCCAGCAGGGCCACCAGGGTTTCACGCACCACCTGCTGCTGGCCGATCATGGCCTTGCCGATTTCCTGCTGTATGTTGACGGCCTGCTGGCTGGCCTGCTCCAGGGTCAGGGGGATGGATGCTGTCATGAAAGGTTCCTTGCGTTGTGTACCAGGGTTGCCAGTTGGGTAAACTGTGATTCGGAAAGGGATTCTGCCTGCAGCAGTTGCGCCAGCCGGGGCTGCTCTGCGGATGGCCATTGCAGCCAGTGTGCCAGTGCCTCCAGCTGCCGGGCCTGATCCAGCTGCTCCCAGCCGGGAATCAGGCGTCGGGCCTGTGCCTGCAGGCTGTGGCGCAGGCTGTCCTGCAGCTGCCTTTGTCCCGGTGCTCCCTGTTTCCAGTAGAAACGGCCACTGGCCTGCACATGTTCACTGATGCGGCGCCGTTCGGGGAGCGGGTCGGGCAGGGCAGCCCCGAAGCGGGGGATCAGGTGCCAGAACAGGAGGGCCAGCCCGAGCACCGTCATGAGCAGCAGCGGCCAGGCATGGTGTGCCAGCAGGACCGGCAGGGCAGGCAGCCCGTCCTCATGCACCAGCCAGACCTGCTGCGGGGTGCCGTGGCTGTGCAGCAGGTACCAGAGCAGTCGGGCATGGCCGGCCCGGTCCAGGGCGGTGTTTTCCACGAATTCCAGCGTGCTGGCGAAAGTGATCAGCCCCTGTCCGAAACGACGTTGCAACAGCCAGCTGGCTCCGTCAAATGCATACTGACGGGTATCCGGATCGGCACTCACCAGGGCGTTGAAGAAATCCAGCTCCACCTCCAGCGTTTCCGGCACGCCATCCAGCTGCAGGCTGAAGGGCAGCTGGTCCTGATCCGGCATGTGGTGTGCGCCGATGCGGATGTTGAGAGCCTGCTGCAGCAGGTCCCGGTCCTCGGTTTCCGGCGGGCTGCCGAACCGGGAGCCACCATCATCTGCCGTGTCCTGGTCCACCCGCGCCCGGGTGATCAGGTGCCCACCCCGGCGCACCCAGTCCAGCAGCTGTTCGACCCGGTGCCCGGAAAAATTGAAGCGCTCGGTGTCCAGGACCAGCACGCTGTCAGTGGCTGGCAGGGTGTCGAGCCCGTCATGACGGCGGGCATCAATGCCCATGCGGCGCAGAAACATGCGGCTGGCAAACAGCGGGTTTTCACGGGCTTCACCCCGGAAGCCGGTATATTCGGCCACCTCTCGCAGTTCAAAACTGGCCTGGAACCAGGTGACACCGGCTGCGATCAGCACCATGGCGAACAGGCCATACAGCAGGCTTTGGTACCTCATGCTGCGGCCTCCGGTGTGTTGTCCTCAGGCGGCGGAAAAAGACTGAAAGCCGGCCAGCCACTGAACAGGGTTTCCATGATCTCGGCGGGTGGCAGCTGGTGGGCATAGGCGGCTGCCTGCCAGTTCCGGGTCAGCAGGGTGAGATAATCCTGTTTGCCGTGTTCCAGTTGCGGACGGGCCAGACGCAGGATGTCGCCTTCGGTATGGCTGTCGCGTACCTGGATAGCGGTCTTGCGGGTCAGGTGCATGAGTGCACCCCGGTACAGCAGGCTCAGGGCTTCCCGGCCCCTGCCGTTGCGCCAGTGTTCGCGGCTGGCGGCCACCAGCTCTTCCGGGAGTGAATCGGGGCGGATATCCAGCCCGAACAGCACCTCAGGGGCGGGGCGCTCCGCTTTCGTTTTTTGCAACGGCTTCAGCAGTGCCAGAATGCGGCGGTGGAAGATCAGGGCCAGCAGGATGGCCAGCAGTACCCCACCCCAGAGTATGTTTTTCAGTATCCGGGACAGCAGGGTGATCAGGACTTCGTTTTGTGGTGTCGGCCTGTCCCCATCAGCCTTTTTGTCACGTGGCAGCCAGCGCAGGATTTTCTGGCGCTGGGACAGTTCTTCCAGCTGCATGACCTCCTTGATGACTGTCTCGCTGGCCTCGACCGGAGGCGGGTCCGGGTTGAGGGTTTCTGCGGCCCCGACCGGTGCCGGTGGCAACAGCAGGGCGGCACCCAGCAGCAGGGCCGGTGCCATGAGGGTCAGCAGGCTGAGGGCCTGTGCCGCCAGCCCGCGCAGGCGTTCACCCAGTCCACGCAGGGCCAGCTCAATATCCCAGGCTTCCAGCTGGGTGCGCCGGTTCAGGTACAGGGAAAAGCCGGCAGCGACATAAAAGGGCTCGATGATGATGACGGCCAGCACCTGAAAGGCGAAGTCCAGCAGCTCCAGAATGTGGCTGGCTTCGAGGGTGGCCGCATTCCCGGTGCTGAAGATGTTCTTGACGAATTTCCAGGCCTCACCGGTCGGGTCCAGTGCCAGCAGCAGTCCGTAACCGGACAGGTACAGGATGCTTTCCAGCAGCAGGCAGGCAAAGGTCAGGCCGATGGCCGTACCGTGTCCCTGCAGGTAGATCTGCTCCTGACGCTGTTTGCGGGCCTTGCCACGCAGGCCTTCCAGCTGCCAGAGTGGCAGGGCATAGCTGCGTGAGGGGGAAAAGCGCCGCCAGGTGAGTGCGCTCAGGAGGCCGGTACGCAGCAGCCGGGGCAGGGCGCTGAAGGTCCCGGCCAGTGTGGTGCTCGTACCGAATACCTGCCGTGCCAGCCCGTGCAGCAGCACGCGGTCGAACAGGGGCTTGAGCCACCAGAACAGCAGGCCGGTCAGCCACAGGTAATCCGTCGGAACCAGATTCCAGATCAGGGTGGCGCACAGCAGGATGAATACCACCCAGGCGGGATAGATGCCCAGTGGCTGGCTTCTGACCATGGCAAAACCGAGGTCGACGGCTTCCCAGTCCGAACGCTGGCGGACCTGCAGGTTGAGTTCAGGGGTCATGCCTGCTCCTGTCCGGCCAGCCTGAAATAGGCAGTCACCAGCACCCACAGACCGATGCCGACAGCATATTTGACCGTTGCCGGCAGGCTGGCCAGTGAGGACCAGAAGGCTTCCACAAAGGCGGCCATGACAAACAGGGTGGCCGCCCCGTAAATGATGCGGATGGCGGTTCGGCTGTTGTCGAGCAGGGCCTGGCGGCGGCTTTTGCGGCCCGGCATGATCAGGGCCTGGGCCAGCTTGAAGCCGGCAGCTCCGGAAAGCACGATGGCGGTCAGTTCAAAGGCACTGTGGCCGGCCACGAAACTCCAGAAGGTTTCGACATAACCGATGTGGGTCAGGTGGCCGGCGACCGCGCCGATCACCAGCCCGTTGTAAAGCAGGAAGAACAGGCTGCCGAGACCGTACAGCAGGCCGCCGGCAAAGACCTGAAACCCGATGCCGGTATTGTTGCGGATATAAAAGCCGAACATCAGCACATCACTGTCGGCCTCACGCTCACGCCCGATCCGGGAGCGGTTTTCCGGATCGTACATCTGTTCCATGCCGGCGACCTGTTCACCGGGCAGCACCGCATACACCAGGTCCGGATTGAGCTGGATGGCGATGATCATGCCGGCAAGGCTGCCGAAAAACAGCAGTGCCGCCAGCACCAGAGCCCGCCATTCGGCCCGTACCAGCTGCGGCAGTTCACGCAGGTAAAAGGCGACCACCTTGTGCCAGAAGTGCATGCGGGCGGAATACAGGTACTGATGGCCTTCCACCACCAGCCGGTTCAGGCGTTCGATCAGCAGCGGGCTGTACATGCGTGACTGGGCCAGGGCCAGATGGTGGCACAGCCGGCGGTAGGCGGCAGGAAAGTCCGCCAGTGCGGGGGCCGGCTGCCGGCTGCGCTCGCGTTTCGACAGCTGCCGGTGGGCGAGCCAGGCCTCCAGCTGCTGCCACAGGGCTTCATGTTCGGCCACGAACAGGGACTGTTTCATGCTTTCTGCCCCGTCAGCCAGCCGGCGATGTCACGCAGGCGTGCCGCCGGATCCGGTGTATCGACGACCAGGGGGCCGGTGAGGGTTGCCAGCTCCTGCTGGCGTTCTGGGGTCAGGGTGTGCTGGCGCTGGGCGAACAGGATCAGGGCCTGCTGTTCGGGCAGGGTCAGGGCATGTTCCGGGCGCAGGGGGGTATACTGAAAGTCTTCACGGCGTGAACTGGCCTGGGGGGTGTAAAGCACCACGGTGCCGGCAGCCAGATCGCCCAGACGCTGAAAACGCCGGGTCAGCAGCAGGCTTGCCAGCCCGGCACCATACATCAGGGGCAGGAAGTCAGCGACCCGCAGCAGGTTGCGGATCATGGAAGCAGCAGGCGAGACCGGGGCACCGTTTGCCTGGGCCACCCGTAGCTGCAGCATTTTTTTACCCGGCGTCTGCCCCTGATGGCGCAGTTCGAACCACACCGGGTAGAACCATTCCAGCAGGAAAATGGTGATCATGGCCAGTCCGATACCCAGATTGCCCAGAAAAACCAGCAACATGAGCAGGAATACACTGAGCACACTGCGAATGGAAAGGTCGATGAGCCAGGCCAGGGTCCGGGGCACCGGGCCGGCGGGCGACAGCCTCAGGGTGATGCCCTCGGGCGTGTTGACGTTATAGCTGGTATCAAGGCGCATATCGGTGTAGGGTGCCAGTTTCCGGTACATGGATTATACATTATGCTTTGTTAATTCCTGGCCAAAGAATGAAGTCAGCCTATGGGCTTGTCAACCTGAAAAATGATAAGAGCCACAATCCTGTCCAACGATCAATTCAAGAGTACCTGTATGTTTAGCTACGAAAAGACTGATCAGACCCTGCCCATTCTGCTGGTGGCAGAAAACAATCTGGCTGAAGTGACCGCCATGCTGCCGGATTTCGTGCGCAACTGGCTCCGGGTGAATGATTTCCGGGGGCGTCGGGGTGAAGTCTGCCTGCTGCCGGGGCCGGATGGCGGGGTGCAACGGGTGCTGGCAGGTCTGGACCCGAGTGACGGCATGCGTTGGGCGCTGGCCGGGTTGCCGGAAAAGCTGCCTGAAGGGGATTATTTTCTGGACGGTGACTGGATGGCGGATGACCTGATCGATGCCGCCGTGGGCTGGGGACTGGGGTGTTACCGTTTTGACCAGTACCGGCAGGGTGAGAAAAAGATACTGCCGCGCCTGCTGGTTGAACATGACCCGGATCGTGTGAATGCGCTGGTGGAGGCGGTGACACTGGTGCGCAACCTGATCAATACGCCGGCCAACCAGATGATGCCGCAGGATCTGGAGGAGGTCATGTCCCGGCTGGCTGAAGTGCATGAGGCTGAGTTTCACGCAGTGACCGGCAACGCCCTGCTGACGGAGAATTTTCCGGCCATCCATGCGGTGGGACGGGCCAGTGTGCATGCGCCACGGCTGCTGGAGCTGAACTGGGGCGACGAGGATGATCCCCTGATCACGCTGGTGGGCAAGGGGGTGTGTTTTGATACCGGCGGGCTGGACATCAAGTCTTCCTCCGGCATGCGCCTGATGAAAAAGGACATGGGCGGGGCCGCCCATGCGCTGGGGCTGGCCAAGCTCATCATGCAGCTGGAGCTGCCGGTGTCATTGCAGGTACTGATCCCGGCTGTGGACAATGCCATTGCCGGTGATGCATTCCGGCCCGGCGACATTCTTGCCACCCGGGCCGGCAAAAGTGTGGAGGTGGAAAATACCGATGCCGAAGGGCGGCTGATCCTGTGTGATGCGCTGGCTTACGGCGCGGAATCCGACCCGGATGTGATGATTGATTTTGCCACCCTGACCGGTGCTGCGAGGGTGGCACTGGGTACTGAAATTCCGGTATTTTTTGCCAATGACCGCAGCCTGATGCAGAAGCTGCAGTCCGCCTCGGCCCGCAGCAGCGAACTGATCTGGAACCTGCCGCTGCACCGGCCCTATCTGGACAAGCTCAAGAGTCAGACGGCAGATCTCATGAATGCCGGTGACAGTTATGGCGGGGCGATTACTGCCGCCCTGTTCCTGAACGAGTTTGTACCGGAGCAGCTGTCCTGGGTCCATTTTGATGTCATGGCCTGGAACCTGCGCGCCCGGCCAGGCCGTCCGACCGGTGGGGAGGCCATGGGACTGCTGGCGGTATTCGAGTATCTGGAGGACGAGTTCGGTGAGGAGTAGGACGCTGCCCGCCGGAACCCGGCCCGACCTGTATCAGGTATCCGGAAGCACACGATCCCGATCCCGGTAACGGCGCGCATGCCAGCTGCTGGCCGCCATGGCCAGCAGCTGGATCAGCAGCATGAGCAGCAGGGCCGCCTGATACCCGTCCGGGTGATAATGGCCGTTCTCGCTGCCGTGGGCATTGATGATGGCACCCATACCCCACTGGGCGACAAACGAACACACGAATACCAGCAGATTCAGGGCGGTATTGACCCGCCCGGCCAGTTCGGGGGCGAACTGCTGGGACAGCAGGGCATAGGACAGCACGCCGGTGGTCCCGAAGAAGCCGAACAGGATCCACAGCAGGGTCGAAATACGGGTCAGCTCCAGGACCAGTCCCAGTTGCACCAGCATGAACAGGCCGATGCCGAGGCGGGACAGTTGCAGGTTGGAATGGCCGCTGCGCCCCAGACGCTCCGCGATGAAGCCGATGAAAATGTAACCTGCAATCACACCCACGGCCATCCAGGACAGGGTGGAGGCGGCCTGGGGGCGCTCCATGCCTGCCACATCCCGCAGCCAGGGGCCGGCCCACAGACTCATGGTGGCCAGAAAGGCGGCCTGGGTGGCAACCGATACCGGTGCCATGTTCCAGAAGCGTCTGGCGGTGAAGATGGACAGGGTGCCCCGCAGCTGCTGGCGCCAGTCGCGCTCCGGTACGGCACCAGGCTTGTCCGGTACCGCCAGAAAAATCAGGATGGCCACCAGTACGGTCAGCAGCGCCAGCCCCGTGAATACCCCGCGCCAGTCCGTCACTGTCAGCGCCATTTCCACCGGCAGGGAGGCCGCCAGCACGCCCAGTCCACCGGCAGCCAGCTGCAGGCCGTTGACCAGTGGCAGGGTTTCTTTCGGAAACCATTGCACGAAAGCCTTGAAGGCTGACATCAGGCAGGCTGAAACCCCGAAGCCGATCAGGGCCCGACCGAGAATGAGTCCGTTCATGCCCTCGGCCCGGGAAAACACCAGTGCGCCCAGGGCGGCAAACAGTAGCAGCAGGGCATTCACCCGCTGGGGGCCGAAGCGATCGAGCAAAATCCCGAGTGGCAGCTGAAAAGCGGCAAAGGTGATGAAGTAGATACTGGTCAGCAGGCCCAGCTGGGCGGCATCAACGCCCAGATCACCAGCCAGCTCGGTGGTGATTACGGTATTGACCACCCGGTACAGGTAAGACAGAAAATAGCCGAGTGCAAACGGGATGAAAATCCGGAGTACAAGGGCCAGTGGCAGTTTTTGGGTTGGCATAATTTTATTCAAAAAGTTGCAGAACCTGATTGTGTTGATAAATCAGCAATTTAAGCAGTTATTTTGCCCTGTGTGCTGTGCTGGAGCCTGACGCTGTACACCTGTGATTCAGCTGTCTGCCAGTAAATTTCCGGTTATTGGCTTGTTTTGTGCCTGGTATTGGCGTTCCATAAAAACGTTTTCCGTTCGGCTACACAGAAATTATAACAATTCCAACGCTTAGGTATTCAGAATGTTCTTATCCATCTGGAAGAAAACGCACCTGTTCTGCTCCCCGCTGACAGAAAAACGGCAGCTTCCCCGCCTGGTTAGCGGTTTTTGTGCCGCTGCAACCCTGTGCATGGCCCACCCGCTGCTGGCGGCAGATGAAAGTCTGCTCAAACAGGGAACGCTGGCCAGTACGCCGGTTGGTGAGGAAAATGTCAGTACCATTGACTGGGTGGTCTCCCATGTCAACAACAGCACCGGCCTGATGGAGAATGTCATTCTCACCGACCGTCTGGGGCCGGGACAGGTCCTGAAGCCGGGCACCCTGGTCCTGCCACAGGGCTGGAGTGCGCAATATTCAACGGATGGCGGCACCAGCTTCAGTACCATTGAGCCGGCCAGTGGGGTGAATGCACTGATCTTCAGCAACCCGTTTGTGGTGCCGACCAGTCTGGGGCGGGGTCGCACCCTGACCCTGCCCATGAGCAAGGGGGTGCAGATGGGCGGTGGTGGTGACGGTTATAATCCGGCGTTGCTGGACAATGGCCGCATCATGGGAATCAACCATCATAGTCCCAATCCCAATATCTGGTGTTATGACCCTTTTGCGGAGGGCAAATGCGATGGTTATCCACTCAAACCAGGCATCCCGACCGGTATGACACCACTGGCCATCGGGATTGGCAACAAGCTTTATCTGGGGGATGACTCCGGTGCCAGCAAGGTTTACGGGCAGAAGGGTAAACTCTATTGCTGGGACGGGCAGACCAACCGCAGTTGCGGAACCAGTCCGGTGATTGATGACGGCTATACTGGGCCGGTGCTGGTGAATAACCGGTTTTATGTACTGACCAGTTCCGGGCAGGTTGACTGCTATGATCCGGCGGCCCAGCTGCAGCGTTGTGCCGGCTTCACACCGGTCAACATCGGCCTGCTGCCCGGCAACAGCGACTCCTGGACCAGCGCTGGTACCGACATGCTGGTCTGGGATAACCGGATACTGATCGCCACGCAGACCAATCAGGTGATCTGTTTCGATGTCCCGAGCAATGCCATGTGTACCGATTGGGCCATCAACCCGCTCCAGATGTCCGGCACCAACAGTTTCAACCTGTTTCGGCGCATGGATACCGGTGGCAGGGTGGATGGTTTCTGTGCCTCGGGCTCCAGCAGGGCTGCCTCCTGCTACTCGTTGCAGGGTGAGTTTGAGGAAACGGTTGATACCTCGGCGGTGGATATATTTTATCCGGGACTGAACGCTTGGGGGGAAATCTATGATGGTACCCGGGTGTTCTCTCCCAATTATTATACCATGATCGGCTGCTGGGACTGGGCCACCCGCTCTGTCTGTACCGGCCAGTATTTCAGCAATGGCATGCTTGGCCCGGCCGGACGGCCTTATGGCATGAGTACCGATGGCAGCTGCCTGTTTTCGTATGGGGATGCCGGTACCCTGTATTCCTGGGATCCGAAGACAGGTGCCAGCCCCTGCCGGCGCAGTTCGGGGCAGATCACGGTGAGCATGGATGATTACTTCTGCAAGGATCAGGCGGATCGTAATGCCCGCTGGGACAAGGTGAAGTTTTATGATACCAGTCTGGTGAGCGGTGATGAATTCGATTCAATGCAGGTGAAGCTGGTGAATCCGGCCACAGGGGAAACCGTCATGGGGCCGGTGGAAATGATCGACGGCAGTGGGGAGCTGGATATTTC
This sequence comes from Thiothrix sp., assembly GCA_020442915.1. Taxonomy (GTDB): domain Bacteria; phylum Pseudomonadota; class Gammaproteobacteria; order Thiotrichales; family Thiotrichaceae; genus Thiolinea. The sequence continues at coordinate 9,427 of JAGRJD010000066.1, forward strand.
CGGGATTCCGAACACCATTCGAACACTGGAGATGGTACCGCTGGGCGTGCCGACCGGGAGCAAGGCCTGGGCTGATGGTGTCCCGCCGAAAGTGACACTGACCTTCTATTCCAGTCAGCAGCCCCGGTTCTGTTACCGTTCGGTGATGAGCTGCGAACCCGGTACCGGCGAGGTTGTCACGACCCGCAGCCAGGGCAGCTTCCGTGCCAGCCTGCTGGCCAGCAACACGGTCAAGACCAATATCACCCAGAACCTGAGCACGGTGGCTTCGGTCGCAGTATGCAACCTGGGGCCGACCATTCATACCCCGTCCCGGTTGAGTTTCTCCGGCGGCAGCACGGAAATGGTGGTGGATATCCTCAGCAGTGACGACAGCAGTGTGGAGTCGCTCAGTGGCAGCGGGCTGGTCTACAGCCTGTCCGGCGGCGATGACATGGCACTGTTCAGCCTGGGTCCGCTGGGGCAGCTGGCCTTCAATTCGGTGCCGGAGGTCGCGGCACCACAGGACCTGAATGGTGACAATGTGTATCTGGTCGAAGTCACGGTGACCGACCCGGAAAACCTGACTGACACCCGCCTGTTCGAGGTTCATGTGGTGGAGGATGTCGATGGTGACGGGGTGGCCGATAACGTGGATCAGGACCTGGACGGTGATGGCATCAGCAATACCGAGGAAGGGAATGATGACACGGATGGTGATGGGGTACCTGACCTGCACGACCTGGACTCCGACAACGATGGCATCCCGGATGCCTATGAGGCTCAGGCCGGGAGTGCCTATGTCGCCCCCTCCGGTGTGGATGGCAACGGCGATGGCATTGATGATGCCTATGGCAGCGGCCTGACGCCGGTGGACAGTGACCTGGACGGTCTGGCGGATGCCTATGACAATGATGATGACAACGACACCATTCTGACCCGGTATGAAAATGCCGACCCGGATGGTGACGGCAATCCGTCCGACGCCCGGGATACGGATGGCGACGGTACGCCGGATTATCTGGACCGGGATGATGACAATGACGGCAAGCCCACGGAAAACGAAGTCGGTGATGTGACCTTGGCTGCCGGTGATCCGGCGGGTGCGCCGGATACGGATGGTGATGGAACCCCGGATTATCTGGATGTACTGGACCAGAGCCGCCTGCGCCTGCAGGTACGGGGTCTGCTGCAGGGGCCTTATGACAATATCAGCGGCAAGATGCGTGATGACCTGAGCATCAGGAGCCTGATCGGTCTGGAGCAGCCTTATGCCGGCCTGCTGGGCTATGAGGGGACTGAAACCCTGTCACCGGCCCTGTTCGGTATCGGTGGTGACAATGCACCGGTGGACTGGGTGCTGGTGGAACTGCGGGATGCCGCTGCACCGGCTACACGGGTGGCGGCCTTTGCGGGCATCATCCAGCGTGATGGTGACGTGGCCGATGCCCGGACCAATGACACAACCCTGCAGTTGCGGGACCTGCCGCAGGGCAGCTACTACGTGGCCCTGCGGCATCGTAACCACCTGGGTGTCATGACCAGCGCGCCGGTGGCCCTGTCCGCCACGCCGACGCTGGTGGACTTCAGCCGGCTGGCCACGGAAGTGTATGGGACCCATGCACGCATACCGAGCGGCGGTTTTCCGGATCAGGCCCTGCTATGGGCCGGAGACATCAACAACAGCAACAGCGTGATTGATCAGGGGCCGGGAAATGACAGTACCGAGATTTACCGTGAGGTGCTGGCCGCACCGGATAACCTGCTGTTCAACAGCAACTATGCGCTGGAGGGCTATCTGGTGAGTGATGCCAATCTGGACGGTACCACCATCTACAGCGGTCCGGGGAACGATGTGAACCTGATCCGGCGCAACGTGCTGTCGCATCCGGGCAATACTGCTTTCCTGTTCAATTACATTGTACGCGGCACCATACCGAAGTAGGTTGCCGGGGCCGGCCTGTACGAGCAAAAGAAACGGCCCGCAGCGTTGATCTGCGGGCCGCTGTTTTCGGGGACTCAGGTTGTTGGCGACTCAGAAACGGCCAAAAAAGGCCGGTTCGGTCTGACGCCTGCGCTGTACCCAGATGAGCAGGGCCAGCAGCAGCAGGGCAGGGAGGTAGAAGACTTCCTTGGGCATGCGTTGTGCCGGCATTTCAATTTTGGAAACGCGTACCGGCTGATCGCCGTAGAAGTCGAACATCTGCAGGGTGGTGAAGAAGGGTGTGCCGGGCATCGGCTCTTCCAGCTTCTCCACACCGTCTTCTTCCATGACGGCCAGCCCGGACTTGGCCAGACGCGCAGCCCCGTCACCTTCATCATTCAGCTCGGCCACCAGCGTGATCTGGGACATCTGGTCCGGCTTGTCAAAATCGGGACCGACCACTTCCAGACGCAGCGGCTGACCTTTGGGCTGGGCCTGTGCCAGTTCCAGAACTTTGGTACCTTCATGCAGCACATAGGGTGGCTGCACCCTGTCCAGCCAGAAGCCGGGACGGAGCAGGGTGAAGGCGATCAGCAGCAGGCCGGCGGATTCCCAGAGCCGGCTTTTGGTCATGAAATAACCCTGGGTGGCTGCCGCAAACAGCATCATGGCGATCGTCGCCACGATAAAGATGAAGATGGCCTTGAACAGGCCCACATCGATCAGCAGCAGTTCAGTATTGAAAATGAACAGGAACGGCAGCAGGGCGGTACGGATATCGTAGCCGAAACCCTGCAGGCCGGTCCTGATGGGGTCGCCGCCGGAAATGGCCGCAGCGGCAAAGGCCGCCAGACCGACAGGGGGGGTGTCGTCAGCCAGAATGCCGAAGTAGAACACGAACATGTGTACGGCAACCAGCGGGACCACCAGACCGGACTGGGCACCGACCGAGACGATGACCGGGGCCATGAGTGAGGATACCACGATGTAGTTGGCGGTCGTGGGCAGCCCCATCCCCAGGATCAGGCTCATGACCGCAACCAGGATCAGCATGGCGAGCAGGTTGCCGCCGGAGAGGAATTCGACAAATTCGCCCACGATCTGATGGGCACCGGTCAGCGAGACGGTACCGATGATGATGCCGGCCACCCCGGTGGCGACCCCGATGGACATCATGCTGCGTGCCCCGTTGATCATGCCGTGCCAGAAATCGTTCAGGCCGAGCCCGATCCCGGTGATGATGCCGCGCCCGCCCCGGAACAGCGCCTTGAGGCTGTGCTGGGTCAGGACCACGAACAGCATGGCCATACAGGCCCAGAACGCGGACAGGGCCGGTGACAGGTGTTCAATCAGGATGCACCACAGCAGTACCATAATGGGCAGCAGGTAGTAATAGCCGGTGATGGCGACCTCACCCGCTTTGGGCAATACTTCCAGCGGTGCATCAGGGTCATCCATTTCCAGATCGGGGTGACGTGCCGCCATGGCGACCAGCAGCAGGTAGAGCAGCAGGAAAATGCCGGCGGCTGTCCAGAGGGTCATGCCCGGAAAGGCGGTCTTGACCCAGCCCAGTCCCCAGTAAACCACGGCACCGAGCACCAGCAGGCCGACAAAGCCGGTCATGAACCCGAGCAGTTTGCGGGCCAGGGTCAGGTGGGTGGGTGGGCGTTCCAAGCCCGTGAGGCCCAGCTTCAGGGCTTCCAGATGTACAATGTAAAACAGGGCGATATAGGAGATCAGCGCCGGTATCAGGGCATGACGGATCAGCTCCTGATAACTGATGCCGGTGAATTCGGCAATCAGGAAGGCGGCAGCTCCCATGACCGGCGGGGTGAGCTGGCCATTGGTGGAGGAGGCGACTTCCACCGCGCCGGCCTTTTCAGGCGTGAAACCGGTGCGCTTCATGAGTGGAATGGTGAAGGTGCCGGTGGTGACCACGTTGGCGATGGAGGAGCCGGAATAAAGGCCGCTCAGGCCGGATGCAACCACGGCGGCCTTGGCCGGGCCGCCACGCAGATGGCCCAGCAGGGCGAAGGCGAGCTTGATGAAGTAGTTGCCGGCACCGGCCCGTTCCAGCAGGGAGCCGAACAGCACGAACAGGTAGATCATGCTGGCCGATACCCCGAGCGCGACCCCGAACACGCCTTCGGTCTGCATCCAGTAGTGCCACATGGCCTTGCCGAATGAGGCACCTTTCCAGCGAATGACATCCGGGAGAAAACTCAGGTGGCCGAAAAAGACATAGAGCACGAAGATACTGGCCACGATCAGCATCGGCAGGCCCAGGGAGCGGTAAACCGAAATGCCGAGGATGATCATGCCGGTAGCGGAAATAACGATGTCGCTGGTAGTGGGCAGGCCGGCGCGGGTGGCGATCTCGTTCTTGAAGACAATCAGGTAGATGCAGCAGGCCGCACCGACAATGGCCAGTAGCCAGTCATAGGTCGGCACCCGGTCGCGGGCACTGGCGGTAAACAGCGGATAGGACAGGTTGGTCAGGGCCATGGCAAAGGCCAGGTGCAGAATGCGCACATCGGTGCCGTTCAGGACCGCATTGATGCCAAAAGTCTGGCTGATCCAGAACGGGACTTCAGAGGAAATGTAAAGCTGGAAACAGGACCAGAAGAAGGCCAGCAGGGCGATGATCAAACCGGCAGTTCCGAGGGCATTGCGTTTGCCGCTGTCGGTACCGGTGAACTCCTCCAGATTGGCCTGCTCCGCAGGGGCAGGGTGAGTCGTCGACATGGTTTTCTCCTTGGGGGATAGAGCGGTCGGGGCCAGAACCGACTGCAGCCCGTTGCGGGCTGCAGGTTGTACTTGAAGGTGGTGGCTTACATCCAGCCACGTTCCTTGTAGTACTTGACGGCACCTTCATGCAGCGGTGCACTGAGGCCGTCCTTGATCATCTCTTCTTCTTTCAGGTTGGCGAAGGCCGGATGCAGCTTTTTAAAGTCATCGAAGTTGTCGAATACCGCCTTGGTAACGGTATAAACCACTTCATCCGGTACCTTGGCAGAGCTGATCAGGGTGGCTCCCACCCCGAAGGTGGTGACATCTTCATCCGTACCGGTATAGGTTCCACCCGGAATCACGGCGACACGATAGTAGGGGTTGTCCGCCACCAGCTTGTCAATGACTTCACCCTTGACATCCACCAGTTTGACATCACAGGTGGTGGCAGCTTCGGTGATGGCGGCTGCCGGGTGGCCGATGGTATAGATCATGGCGTCGATCTTGCCGTCACACAGGGCCTGGGCCATTTCGGAACCCTTGAGCTCGGCGGCCAGGGCGAAGTCGTCCATTGTCATGCCATAGGCTTTCATGACCACTTCCGTGGTGGCGCGCTGACCGGAGCCGGGGTTGCCGACGTTGACTTTCTTGCCCTTGAGGTCTTCAAACGACTGGATACCGGTATCGGCACGCACCACGAGGGTGAACGGTTCCGGGTGCAGGGCGAATACGGAGCGCAGGTCTTCAAACTTGCCGGCATCGGCAAAATCACCGACACCGTTGTAGGCATTATACTGGGCATCGGACTGGGCCACACCGAACTCCAGTTCGCCGGCACGCACGGTGTTGATGTTGTAGACGGAGCCGCCGGTGGATTCCGCCGAGCAGCGGATGCCGTGCTCCTTGCGCTCCTTGTTGACCAGGCGGCAGATGGCCCCGCCGGTCGGGTAGTAAACCCCGGTGACACCACCGGTACCGATGGAAATGAACTGTTGTTCGGCAGCCTGAACGGTGCCTGCCAGACCGAGGGCGAGAAGACCGGTGGCGATGATTTTCATTGACATTCTTCAACTCTCCTTGAATTGCTCGGGAGCGAAATACCGGGCCGGAAAGCCCTGCAGCCCCTGTTAGCTGTTGATGGGTAAATACTGACTCCGTGTCCTTGATTATTGGATACTATCACATTACACGCAAGCCTTGAATAAAGCCCCTTTTCCTGCTATTAACCGGATCCGCCGGATTGACCTGCTGCTGAAAAAGCGTTTAAGTTAGGAACAGATAATCCGGGTGGACAGCAGGAGGTGTTTTCGTGAGTCATGTTTTTCCGCGCCATTCGCGCCAGTTACCCCCCGTTGCAGTGACTGGACAGGGCTGCTATATCACGGATGCCAGTGGCAAACGCTATCTGGACGGTTCCGGCGGGGCGGCGGTTTCCTGTCTGGGGCACAACCACCCGGCGGTACTGGAAGCCATTCATGCCCAGCTGGCGCAGCTGCCTTTCGCCCATACCGGCTTTTTCACCTCTGAACCGGCAGAGCAGCTGGCCGACCTGCTGGTCGCCCATGCCCCGACGGGGATTGAGCGGGTGTATTTTGTATCCGGCGGCTCCGAAGCCGTGGAGGCAGCCATCAAGCTGGCGCGTCAGTACTTCCTGGAAACTGGACAGCCACAGCGTAAGCACCTGATCGCCCGGCGGCAGAGCTACCATGGCAATACCCTGGGCGCACTGGCGACCGGTGGCAACCTGTGGCGACGCAAACCCTTTGACCCGCTGCTGATCGAGACCAGCCACATTGCCCCCTGTTATGCCTATCGCGGGCAGCAGGCCGGGGAGAGTGCGTTCGACTACGGTCAGCGGGTGGCCGGTGAACTGGAAACGGAAATCCTGCGGCTGGGACCGGAGACGGTCATGGCATTTTTGGCCGAGCCGGTGGTGGGCGCGACCTTGGGGGCCGTGCCGGCGGTGGCGGGTTATTTCCAGCGCATCCGTGAAATTTGCGACCGGTATGGCGTGCTGCTGATTCTGGATGAGGTCATGTGCGGCATGGGGCGTACCGGCACGCTGTTTGCCTGTGAGCAGGAAGGCATCGCACCGGATATCGTCACCATCGCCAAGGGACTGGGAGCCGGTTATCAGCCCATCGGCGCCATGCTCTGCAGCGGGCGGATTTATCAGGCCATTGAGCAGGGAAGCGGTTTTTTTCAGCACGGTCATACCTATCAGGGGCATCCGACCGCCTGTGCTGCCGGACTGGCCGTGACCCGTGTGCTTACCGGTGCCGGCCTGCTGATGCAGGTTCAAACGCGGGGGCAGTTGCTGGCGCAGAAGCTGCAGGATGCTTTCGGGGCTCATCCGCAGGTGGGTGACATCCGGGGTCGGGGCCTGTTCCAGGGGCTGGAGCTGGTACAGGAGCGGGAGCACAGGACCCCGTTTGCGCCTGAACTGGGCCTCAACCGGCGCCTCAGGCAGGAAGCCTTTGCTGCGGGTCTGATCTGTTACCCCATGGGAGGCACCATTGACGGTGTGCAGGGGGATCATGTGCTGCTGGCCCCGGCTTTCATCATGGAGCCGGCACAACTGGACGAGCTGGTGGAAAAGCTCGGGCTGGCGCTGGAACGGGCGCTGGCATCCCTCGGATAAGGGGTGTGGATTGAAACATGACCGTGTTTGACCTGCCGGCGCTCATGATCGCTCCCAACGGGGCCCGACGGACCAGGGCCGATCATCCGGCCCTGCCGGTGACGATTCCTGAAATTGTACAGTGCGCTGCCGATTGTGCCGCCGCCGGGGCGGATGGTATCCATGCTCATGTGCGTGATGCCCAGGGGCGGCATGTACTGGATGCCGGGCTGTACCGCGAGCTGCTGGCGGAGCTGGCCCGACAGGTACCGGCGCTGCGGGTGCAGGTGACATCCGAAGCTGCCGGGCGTTATCAGGCCCCTGAACAGCAGGCCGTGATCCGGGTGCTGGTACCAGCCTATGTCTCGGTGGCACTGCGGGAAATGCTGCCACCCGCCTGCAGTGCGACACAATGGCAGCAGGCTTGGGACTTTTATCACTGGGCTGCGGATCAGGGTGTGATGATCCAGCATATCCTGTATGCTGCTGATGACCTGCAGCAGTGGTTGCAGCTGCGGGATGAGGGTCTGGTTCCGGCAGCCGCCAGGGTTCACCTGCTGTTCGTGCTGGGGCGCTATACCTCCAGGCAGCAGAGCCGGCCTCAGGACCTGGAACCGTTTCTGGCCGGCCTGAAACAGGCGGGTGATGACCGTCTGCAATGGGCCGTGTGTGCCTTCGGGGTGCAGGAAACTGACTGTCTGGTGGCCGCCCACCGTCAGGGAGGCAGAATCCGGGTCGGGTTTGAAAACAGCCTGTGGCATGCGGATGGCCGTGTGGCTGCCAGTAACCGTGAGCGGGTGGAAGCCGTGCGGCGCGCCTTGTATCCCGATGGCTTGCCATGATTGAGCTGGTCACACCACGCCTGCACCCGCTGCTACCGGCGGACAGTCCGTTAGCAATGCATTGCCTTTATCGCTTGGAAGCGCGGGATTACCAGATAGCCGCTCAGGCCGGTTGTGCGCCGGCTCCTCAGATTTCTGCAGCTGAACGTGAACGTTCAAAAATCATCCCGTCATTGACCACCCAGGGTTTGCTTCTGTCAAAGGCACCGTAGCGCTTGAGGTAGACAAGCTCAAAACCTTCTCCGGCAAGGGTGGTGATGATGTCCTTCTGGGTGATGCCCCATTGCCAGAAATTGTAGATGTCCCGGTACGGAACACCCTGCTCGGTGTTGAACTCATCATGCCGGGAAAACCACTCCACCACACAATACCAGCCTGCTGGTGGTGCATGAGCCGGTTGGCTCAGGATTTTTCCATGGCATCAAAATCAATGCCCTTGACAAAGGTTTCCATATCTTCCTTGCTGACCTTGTCACCGGTCACAGTGACCAGAAAACGGTTGGCCACCGCAATCTTGTAGTCCCCGCCCTGCTTGCTGCTGTCATAGCTGGAAATCACCTTCTGCCCGGCAACCTTTTCCATTTTACCGCCATTGCTGGCGGCAAACATGGGGTTGGTGAACAGCGCCATCATGCCCTGCAGCATGGGGGAGTCGGTCACGATCTGCACACTGATGCTACTGTCGCCCCTGGTATAGCGCCGTTCGGCGGTCACACCACCGCCGAACATGGCCGCCCCCACGGCTGTCGACTCGGCTTCTTCGGCGCTCCAGCCATCCGGAGCCTCCGGTAACAGGGCCTCCAGTGCCTTGCCCTTCTGCTGCTGGATCAGCTGTACGGCATAATTGAGGTTTTCAATCGCACTGGTGTGATCGCCCTGTTCATAGGCATCCGTTGCTTCCTTGATGGAGTCAGTGACCTCATCAGCCGCGCTGATGACAGGAAGGGTCGCCAGAAAAGCAGCACACACGACCGGAGCCACCCTGGGGAGTCGTGGAGAATTATTGAAAATACGCATGATCATCACCTCGCAGTTGAATGCCACCTACATGGTAGCGCACTTTCCACAGGCTGTGTGAAAGCGCACAAAAACCACTCTGGAGTGGCTTCCCGGCTCAAGCGGAAATGCTGTATCAGCATGGGCAGTCCCAGGCGGTCAACGCAATCGTCATCATGCATGGCCGTTATGATTGCCACCTTGTGAGCAGCATCCTGTAGAACTGTTCTGCTGAGGGTGACGCTTTGGCTTGCGGCACACGCACCACACCCACGGTACGGGTAACCGTGGGATCTGTCAGGGGAATAGCTGCTATCCCCGGATGAGGATCTGCAGGTAGGGACATGCGGGGCAATGCTGCGACCCCCAGACCTGCCTCGACCAGACCCAGCGAGGTTGAAAGGTGTTGTACCTCATAATGAGGCCGGGGCCTGACCCTGGCACCGGCCAATGCCAGGTCCATAATCAGGCGGTTGCCGCTGGAACGCCCGACGGTGATAAAGTGATGATCCGCCAGTTCGGCCCAGGCCACCTCATCACAGTTTGCAAGCGGGTGATCCCGGCGACAGGCCAGGTAGAAGGGCTCTTCGATCAGAGGGTCGAACACAACCTCGGGATCGTCGGTACCCAGCAGGGTGATACCGAAATCCACTTCGCGATTGATGACACTTTGCAGCACCTCATTGGCACCCGCATCAAGGATACGGAAGCGGATAGCGGGATATTCCTTGGTGAATGCACCGATCACATCAGGCAGAAAATAATAGGCGGCGGTTGGAATGCAGGCAATGCTGACCAGTCCCGAGCGGCGCTCGGCGATCTCGCGCACAGACAGCAGCGAGGTTTCCAGATCGTCCAGCAGCCGCCGGGCGTGGGGCAGAAAATTGCGACCGACGGCTGTCAGCGAGACACGGCGTGTGGTGCGCTCCAGCAACGGGACACCCAGCGTCGCTTCCAGCTTCTGGATGCGGCGGGTCAGTGCCGGCTGGGACAGGTGAATGCTTTCCGAAGCAGCGCGAAAGCTTTGCATCTCGGCAGTGGCAACAAAAGCCTTGAGGTCTTCCAGATCAATATTCATGTTTGTATCGCAATAATGATTCAAATAATTGCATTTCACACGCAACAGGTGTTCGTGGCAACATTTTTCCATCGCGGGTCACCAGGCACCCGCTGGAGGAAAACCAAGATCATGTCCAGAATTCCATGTGTTTTGATGCGTGGCGGTACGTCACGCGGCCCATTCTTTTTGTCTTCCGATCTGCCCAGGGATACGGCTGCCCGTGATGCGGTTCTGATCGCGGCAATGGGCTCGGGCCATCCGCTGCAGATTGACGGGATTGGCGGCGGCAACCCCCTGACCAGCAAGGTTGCCATCATCGGACCCAATCAACAGCCGGGGGTTGATATCGACTACCTCTTTGCTCAGGTGAATGTCGACAAGGCATTGGTTGATACTGCGCCAAACTGTGGCAACATGCTGGCCGCTGTCGGCCCGTTTGCCATTGAGCAGGGGTTGATTCCCGCAAGTGATCCGGAAACCCGGCTGACGATCCTCAATGTCAATACCGGCAAGCGCATTGAGGCCACGGTCCAAACACCGGGTGGTGTGGTCAGCTATGAGGGCGATACAGCCATTGCAGGCGTTCCAGGCACTGCCGCACCGGTGCGGCTGGCGTTTCTGGATGCAGCGGGTTCTAAAACAGGCAAATTGCTGCCGACCGGCAGGCTGCGTGACGAGGTGCAGGGCATCACGGTCACGCATTTCGACATGGCCGTGGCCGCTGTGCTGGCCGCAGCGGAAAACTTTGGCAAGACAGGTCATGAAACTCCGGCAGAACTGGACGCCGATCGTGTCTTCATGACCCGGCTGGACACGTTGCGGTTGCAATCGGGGCGGATGATGGGGCTGGGGGATGTCGCCGGTATGGTCATCCCGAAACCCATCCTGCTGGCTCGACCAACCGAAGGTGCAACCATCAGCGCACGTTATTTCATGCCCCACGCCTGTCATACGGCGGTGGCCATCACCGGTGCGGTCTGCATTGCGGCTGCGTGCTGCACTGCGGGCACCATCGCGTATGATCTGGCGCTTCTGCCAGAAGCGGATGCACAGGGTCGCAGACTGCTGGTCATCGAACATCCGTCCGGTCGTACGCCGGTCGAGATCGAACAGGACCCGGCGACTGGAGAAATCCGCCGGGTCTCGGTCATCAGAACAGCACGCAGGCTTTTTGAAGGCTTCGTGCATATCCGCGACAAAGTCGCATAGTCTACCCCCAAGGAGGAGGAAAACCACATGAAACTGTTGAATAAAACGGGCATCTGTTCGATGTTGCTGGGAGCTACTGCGGTGCTTGCCATGCCATCGTTGCTGAGTGCCCAGGACTTTGCCGGAGAGACTGTCGAATGGACCATTCCTTTCGGGGTGGGTGGCGGTACCGATGTCTGGGCGCGGTTTTTTGCCCCCCAGCTTTCCGAAGCGTTACCCGGTAAACCGACGGTGGTGGTGCTGAATGTGCCAGGTGGCGGTTCAATCTCGGGCGCAAACCAGTTCGCCATGCGCGCCAGCCATGACGGCCTGTCGATACTGGGCACCTCGGCTTCGACGCAATACCCGGCGATACTGGGCGATCCACGCGTGCGCTATGATTATGCCAACTGGACGGCGGTACTGGCTTCACCTACGGGCGGCGTGGTCTATATCGACCCCAAATACAATGTCACCGGCCCGCAGGATATCGAAAAACTGCGCGCTGAGAAAATCCGCTTTGCCAGCCAGGGCGCAACGGCGCTGGAAATGCCGGTACTGCTGGGCTTCAAGATGCTGGGTCTGAACATCAAGCCGGTCTTCGGCATGGAAAGTCGTGGTGCCGGTCGGCTGGCTTTCGAGCGGGGTGAGGCGGGGATTGATTTCCAGACCAGTTCGGCCTATCTCAGCAGTGTCAAGCCACTGGTCGATGGCGGCAAGGCCGTGCCGCTGTTCTCACTGGGGGTCGTCGATGCCGAGGGCAAGGTCGCGCGCGATCCTTCGTTTCCGGACCTGCCGACCTTTGTCGAGTTCTATGAGCAGGCGACCGGTGCCAAACCCGAAGGTGAGGCGTTTGGTGCCTGGAAGGCGCTGATGCTGGCCGGATTCTCGTTGCAGAAGATGGTGGTGTTACCGAAGGATGTGCCTGCCGAGGTTGTTGCCGATTACGGGAATGCCGCCAAGGCCATCGTCGAGGCACCGGATTTCCGGCAGCGCGCCGGCGATGAAATCGGTGTCTATGAGCAGCTGGTCGGCCCCGATGCCGATGCCGCACTGAAAGGGGCGCTGACACTTGACCCGGGTATTCGCGAATTTCTGACCAACTGGTTGTCGGAAGACTACAACGTGCGCATGTGAGATGGCAGGCGGAGGTCTTTGACCCCGCCTCTACTCTCCGGGAGGAAATCACAATGTTCGATATCGCGCTTTCGGCGCTTGGACAGGTTATGTCCGGGGGCCATATTGCCTTCCTTGTTCTCGGCGTTTGCGTCGGGCTCATTGTCGGCATTCTGCCGGGTCTCGGCGGCATTGCCGGCATGTCGATCCTGCTGCCCTTTCTGTACGGTATGGACCCGACCTCGGCACTCGGCATGCTGATCGGGATGGTCGCTGTCATCCCGACCGGCGACACTTTCACTTCTGTGATGATGGGGATTCCGGGCTCCAGCGCCAGTCAGGCAACAGTGCTGGACGGCTTTCCCATGGCGAAGCGGGGCGAAGCCGCAAGGGCGTTGTCAGCGGCCTTTACCAGTTCGCTGCTGGGTGGGGTGATCGGGGCGCTGGTCCTGTCTTTCGCCATTGTCATTGCGCGGCCACTGGTTCTGTCCTTCTCGTCAGCGGAACTGTTCATGCTGACCCTTTTCGGCCTGTCGATGGTGGCTGTGCTGTCCGGGCGCAGCCTGACCAAGGGTATCGCTGCAGCCGGAATCGGTCTGGTCATTGGCTCGATCGGCACAGCACCTGCAACCGGTGAGGCACGGATGACCTTCGGCATCGACTATCTCTATGACGGCGTGTCGCTGGTTGCTGTGGCCATGGGGCTGTTTGCTATCCCCGAGGTGATCAGCCTGTTGAAGCGTGGCAGTGCGATTTCGGAAACCACCGCGCTGGGTGGCGGTTGGGGAAAGGGCATGCGTGATGTGTTACGCTATCCCTGGCTGGTGGCACGCTGCGCCAGCATGGGCTGCGTGATTGGTGCATTACCGGGCCTGGGTGGTGCGGTTGTGGACTGGATCGCCTATAGTCATGCGGTCCAGACCAGTCGTGACAAGTCTCAGTTCGGCAAGGGTGATGTACGCGGCGTGATCGCACCGGAATCGGCCAACAACGCCTGTCAGGGTGGTGCACTGATCCCGACCTTGTTATTCGGGGTCCCCGGCTCAGGCTCAATGGCAGTGTTTCTGGGGGGGATGGTGCTGCTGGGTATTCAGCCTGGTGTGACCATGGTCGAAACAAAACTGGACCTGACCTATACGATCATCTGGTCGCTGGCACTGGCCAATGTCGTCGGTGCGGGACTCTGCGTGTTACTGGCGCGGCCAGTGGCACGACTGACACAGGTGCCCTTTGTGTATCTGGCCCCTTTCATGGTGATGATCGCCATGTTCGCGGCTTTTCAGGCCTCGCGTTCAATGGCTGATCTGGTGGCACTGATGGTGATGGGCATGGTGGGCATGTACATGCGTCGCTTCGGCTGGCCGCGCCCGGCGCTGCTGATTGGTTTCGTGCTGGCACCGGGTGCCGAGAACTACCTTTATCAGGCCGTGCAGTTCTACGACTGGGACTGGATCACCCGGCCAGGTGTCATCATCATTGCGTTGATTACCATTATCTCCGTCTGGCTGGGCCTGCGCTTCGGCACTGAAATCTCCAGCGAAGGTGACAGCGACACCGCCGACCAGAAGACCCGTGGTCGTCAGATTGCCTTTGCCGGACTGCTGTTCCTCGTGGCGGCCTACTGTATCCTCGAAGCGCTGCAACTTTCGTTCCTTGGGATGATATTCCCGCTAACCATCGGCATTCTGGCACTTGTCGCCTCGCTGGCGGTGATCCTGCGTCTCAGGGCGGGCCGTGTGGCGGAAATCCACGATGATGATGCCAGCGCGACGCTTGCCGGCGAATCCTCCGGTCGAGAGACGTATCTGGCGGTTTTTTCAGGACTGGTGGCACTGATCTGGCTTATCGGCTTTATCCCGGCCATGGTAATATTTTTCCCGACCTTCCTGATTGTTGCCGGCAAGGCACGCCCGGTCCCGACACTGCTGATGACCGCTGGTGCCGTCGGTTTCATCAGCCTGATCACCTGGGCCATGGCCCTGCGCCTGCCCGAAGGGCTGATCGGGCAAGCGTTGTTCTGAGGGAACAGGCCTGGATACTGTGGTCCTGCGGTACAACCCGCCTGCCGCCAGGACCACTCAACAACCCCGTTGTGCCGGCAGCACCACCCTCAGGACTTCGAGGGCTGAACCGCCACAAAACGCTTGGCATCATCCCGCTGGATCAGCAAGGCCAGCGGACGGTTTTCCGGGGCCTTGCTGACCTTGTCCTTCAGCTCTGACGGTGTACTGACCGGCTGGTTGTCAACCCGCAGGATGACATCACCCTGCTGCAGCCCGGCCCGGTCCGCCGCACTTCCCGGAAATACCTCCCGGATCACGATGCCACCCGCATCCACCTTGGCCCGCTCGCGCTCTTCCGGGCTCAGTGCCGCTACCGCCACACCAAGGCTGGGCGAGCCATCCGTGTTATCCGCCAGCCGGGTCGGGTTTTCATCCCTGTCCGCCAGCTGGTCGATCGTGACCGTCAAGACCTTTTCCTCGCCGTCACGCAGCACCTTGAGCGGCACCTGCTGCCCCACTGGCGTGTTACCCACCAGTAACGGCAGATGGCTGGCCGACTCCACATCCTGATTGTTGAAGCCCAGAATCACATCACCGGCCTGCACGCCGGCCCTGGCCGCCGGACTGGAAGGCTGCACGCTGGCCACCAGCGCTCCCTTGGGTTTGCCCAGCTTGAAGGAGTCCGCCAGCTGCTGGTCCAGACTCTGAATCTCGACACCCAGCCAGCCCCGACTGACCACGCCCCCGTCCTTGAGCTGATCGGTGATGTTCCTGACCAGATTCACCGGAATGGCAAACGAAATCCCCATATACCCGCCACTGCGGCTGTAAATCTGGGAGTTCACCCCGACCACATTGCCGTTGAGGTCAAACAGCGGCCCCCCGGAGTTGCCCGGATTCACCGCAGCATCGGTCTGGATGAAAGGCACATAGGTACCATCCGGCAGGCTGCGTGACAGCGCGCTCACAATCCCCTGGGTGGCGGTATGATCCAGTCCGAACGGTGCGCCGATGGCCACCACCCACTGCCCGACTTCCAGGCTGTCCGAATCACCGAGCCGGACGGTCGGCAGCCCGCTGGCCTCCACCTTCAGCAACGCAATGTCGCTGTACTTGTCCTGCCCCACCACCTTGGCCGGCAGTTCACGCCGGTCATTGAGCTTCACGGTCACTTCACTGCCCCCGTCCACCACATGGGCGTTGGTGACGATATAGCCATCCGGGGAAATGATGAACCCGGAGCCCATGGCTTCGGTACGGGGAGCCCGGTTATTGCGTGGCATGTCGGGCAGGTTTTCAAAAAACCTGCGCAGCTGTTCCGGCAGCTGGCTGCCATCCGGCATGGAAAACATCTGCTGGCGGCCACTGCCGCGTTCACCCACGACAGCGATATGCACCACCGCATCCCGGTTATCCCGGATCAGCTGGGTCAGCTGTGGAAACTGCTCGGCATGTGCTTCCGGCACCATGGCTGGCAGTGCCAGGGTGGCAACCAGGGCGGCACCAACCAGCAGGGCCGTGCCACGCTGCCGGAGGCCGGCAGTCCGCACCCCCCTGTTGAATCCTTTATTTAATCCTTTGCTCATGCTCATTTGAACCAGCTCCTTGAGGTTATTCATGGCGCACTTTTCATGCTTGATGCCGGCCAGCATGCCTGAAACAGGATTACCACGAGTTTGCGAAAAAATTACGAAAGCTTAATCTTGCTGAATCAGGGGCATGCCTTATGATTTACCCATGAATATCCTACTCGTAGAAGATGACAGTCAGACCGCCAGCTTCATCCGCAAGGGCCTGCAGGAAAGCGGCTATACGGTTGAGCATGCCGCTGATGGCCTCGAAGGGCTTGATCTGGCGCTGGAGGGGCAGTATGACGCCCTGATCGTGGACCGCATGCTGCCCGGTCTTGATGGTCTCAATCTGGTCCAGACCCTGCGGCGGCGCAAGCACAGTGTTCCGGTACTGATCCTCAGTGCGCTGGGCGAAGTGGACAACCGGGTCGAGGGTCTGCGCGCCGGGGGGGATGACTATCTGGTCAAGCCCTATGCCTTCAGCGAACTGCTGGCCCGGCTGCAGGCCCTGATGCGCCGGGTACAGCCGGCCCAGGAACAGACCCTGCTGCAGATAGCCGATCTGGAAATGGACCTGATGAAGCGCCAGGTCCGGCGGGCCGAGCAGTCCATCCTGCTGCAGCCGCGTGAGTTCAAGCTGCTGGAATACCTGATGCGCAATGCCGGTCAGGTGGTGACCCGTACCATGCTGCTGGAAAAGGTGTGGGACTATCATTTCGACCCCCAGACCAACGTGATTGACGTGCATATCAGCCGCCTGCGCAGCAAGATTGATCGGGACTTTGATCCACCACTTCTGCACACCGTTCGCGGGGCCGGTTACATGCTGCATGATACGTCACCTGCTTAATACCACCGTTTTCCGGCTGTCGCTGGTCTATGCCCTGCTGTTCAGCCTGATTGCGGCCATGGCCATGGCCTCTGTCTACTGGGTTGCCGAAAGCCACATCAAGCGTCAGGTGGATACCCGTCTGCAGCTGGAGGCTGATGTCTTTTTGAGCCGTATCCGCATTCAGGGCACGGAGTACCTGCTGCAACGCGTTGACAGCCTGATTCAGGACGGCGGGAATGAGTTTTCCGTGCATGTGCTCAATCATCGCAACTTCGCCGATCTGCTGGAACTTTTCAAGCCGGAGTACATCAGCCTGGACGGGCGCGAGCTGTTCGCCACCCATCCGATGAATGAAATCCTGAACTATTCGCCCAACGCACAGGCGGACGAACCGGCACGCATGCTGCTGTACCAGCTGCCGAACAGTGGCTACCAGCTGCTGGTGGCTACCGACATGAGTGAGCAGAAAGCCCTGCTGGACAAGATGTACCGCAGCACCCTGATGGCAATCGCCGTCATCATTTCACTGGCCCTGTTCGGTGGCGGGCTGATGGGGTATAACGTGCTGCGCCGTATCGACAGCATCAGCCGTACTGCCGATACCATCATCAGTGGCGACCTGAGTCAGCGCATGCATGTCACCTGGCGCAATGACGAATTCGACCGCCTCAGTCTGGTGGTCAACAACATGCTGCAGCGCATTGAACAGCTGATGATCGCCGTGCGTGGCGTGACCGATAACCTGGCCCATGACCTGCGTAATCCGCTCAACCGCCTGCGCAACCGGCTGGAGTCCGTCCGTTTTCTCGACCCGCAAAGCGGCGATTACCAGCAGGCCAATACGGATGCCATCCAGGATGTGGATGAACTGATCAAGACCTTCAACGCCCTGCTGAGTATTGCCCAGGCCGAGTCACGGGTGCAGCGCAAGGACTGGTCCCCGGTGGACCTGAGCGAGCTGGTGAATGATCTGGGCGACCTGTATTCCGTGGTGGCGGAGGACAAGGACCAGCAGCTGGATTATCAGGCCGAGCCGAATCTGGTGCTGATGGCCAATCGCCAGCTGCTGGCCCAGGTCATCACCAACCTGCTCGACAATGCTGTCAAGTATACGCCTTCCGGGGGCGCGATCCGGCTGGAGGCCCG
Organism: Thiothrix sp.; assembly: GCA_020442915.1. Lineage (GTDB taxonomy): Bacteria > Pseudomonadota > Gammaproteobacteria > Thiotrichales > Thiotrichaceae > Thiolinea. Next base: position 27,434 of record JAGRJD010000066.1, read on the forward strand.
CCGTGATGGCAGCAACCTGCTGGTCCGGGTGGCCGATACCGGCATCGGCATTCCGCCCGACAAGCGTGAGCGGGTGTTCGAGCGCTTTGTGCGCCTGGACAACGCCCGCAGCTCACCTGGCAACGGGCTGGGGCTGAGTCTGGTCAAGGCGGTAGCCGACATGCATGGCGGCAGTATTGCGCTTGGGGACAATCAGCCGGGGCTGGTGGTCAGCATGTCTTTTCCGCTGCCGGCTGCCGGAATGGTGAGCATGCCGGGGCCGGATGACACGCCTGCGAGGTCCGGCACCGGCACCCCATGGCCGGGCGAGCCGGTTCAGCCGGGGAGGCCGGAGAAGCCTGCCGCCTGATAATACCGGGAGATAGCCTTTGCAATATGCCGTTCCAGCAGGGCATCCGGTGAATCCGGTATGTCGCCGAATGCCAGCCCGGTGAAGTACTGGGAAATGCAGGTTTGCGGCATTTCCCGTGTCCGCAGGTTATCCAGCAGCCGTGCCAGCGCCTGCTGCACGTCAGGCTCGTTCCAGTAATAGCGGATGCGGTCACTGTAGCTGTATTTTTTCAGCAGCCCGAGCGCCTGCGGATTACCGCTGTAATAATCACGCCAGTAGGCATCGTTGCGGGTCATGGCCTGATCCAGGACCGATGGCAGATGCGATGGCGTTGCCGGTGCCAGACAGGACTCGATGCCCGCGAGGGCAAAAATCGCCTCACGCATGCGAAAGGTGAGTTCCGGCCCCACTTTCAGAAAGAAGAAGTGCTGTTCAACCAGGGCTTCCAGCGCTGTGACGGGCTGGTAGTCCGTGGAATGGGCTTCAAACACCCGTCCGGGCTCGTCCAGGATGGCAGTGCTCAGGCTCCGGGCCGCATCCGGGTTGAAGGTGAAGACCGAGGAGTGTCCGAAATCGACGCCGGGCTGGGTCACGATTCCCACAACCCGCTCCCAGGCGGCATCCAGCCCCTGTTCGGCAAAAGCGCTACGGTGGGTCTCCAGCGTGTTCCGGAAGCGCTCCACCGAAGTCACATCCAGCGCATCCGGCTCTGTGGTTTCGCCCCCTGGAACCGGAACCTCCGTTCCCATGATGTAGTACAGCTTTTCAGGTGCCGGGGCATGACGCTCCGCCACCGCACAGAGTTCGGCAGCACGGCGGGCAATGGCCGCAAACGACAGTACCTCATCATCGGCACAACGCATGCTGGCATCCAGATGGATTTTCCGGAAACCGGCCTCGACATACTGCCTGACCAGTGTTCTGGCCTTTTCCATGGCAATGGCTGCCGGTTCGCTGCGCCATGGATTGGGGCCGAGGTGATCCCCACCGGGGATGATCCGCTCCGGTGCCAGACCGGCAGTATCAGCCAGTTGCCGTACCCAGGCGATGAAGCCGGCCGGGGTCATGCCGGTATACCCTCCCTCCTGGTTGACCTGATTGCAGGTCGCCTCAAGCACCACCGGCAGCTCGTGCCGGGCCGCATAACCCAGCAGGGTCCGGATGACCTGCTCATTGGCAGTACAGAAACAGGGGAGACCGATCCGGTTTCCGGCCCGGTTCTGCTGTATCAGTGCCTTGATGTCGATAAAATCAGTCATCAGAAACTCCCTGGTTCAGCAGCATCCTGCACCGCCAGCAAGCCCCGGATTTCCGCCAGGGACGTGTTACCCTCCATCGGCCCCCGGCGTGTTACCGCCAGTGCTCCGGCTGCGTTGGCATGACGTCCGGCCTCAAACAGGCTGAAGCCCTGCGTCAGCAGGCCGATAAAGGTGCCACAGAAACAGTCGCCGGCCCCGGTCGGATCAATCTCCGTGACCGGATGCGGCGCCAGTTCAAACTGTTGATCCGGGCCGATGACCAGCGCTCCCCGGTTTCCCCGTTTCAGGGCCACAATGCCGGCATGTCCCTGTAACAGGTGCGCAAGGGCCGCCGTCTCCGACAGGCCCGGATAGAGATAGTTGAGGTCACTGGTGGACGGCAGCAGGATGTCGCTGTGTGCAATCACCGTTTCCAGCGCCTCACGGGCTGTCTGGTCCCGCATCAGCTCCGGGCGGGCATTGGGATCGCAGGAAATCTTGCCCCCTGCAGCCCTGACGGCTGCCAGTGCGCTCAATATCCGGGGCCGGATTACCGGACTGCCCAGCGAGGCGGCAGAAACATGCAGCACAACCGGGCCTGTCAGCGGCCTCAGATCGGCATCCTGGAAACTGTCGGCTGCCGAACCGGCAATGTGATAGATGAAATCCCGGCTGCCATCGTCAAAATAGGAAACAAAGGCCACGCCGGTGGCAAGCTCCGGGTTCATGACGATCTGGTTCACATCAACCCGGTCATCCTGCAGGCGCTGCAGGGTGCTGCGCCCGAATCCATCTGCACCCAGCCCCCCCACCATGACAGCGCGTCCACCGACCCGTGCGGCCTGATCGGCGAAGATGGCGGGGGCGCCACTGGGGTAGGGGCCGGAATATTCGCCGATGCTGGCAAGCGCGCAGTTTTTGGTATGCGACACAAACTCCACCAGAATTTCGCCCAGCACCAGGATGGTATGTGACTTGATCATTTTGCTCTCCTCTGTTGCGCTTCAAAAATAATTTGATTTTTTACGCGTGTCAAGATATAGTCGGAGTTATTGGAGGAGAACAGCAGTAAGGCGGGATGAAGCGAGTCAGAATCAACACGATGGAGGAATTGTCGGTGGCGATCGGTGTATCGCGGCCCACACTTTCCCGTTATTTCAACGATCCGAAGAGCGTGCGTCCGTCGACTGCCGAGAAGATCCGCCTTGGCCTGCAGCAGGTGGACTACATTCCCAACTTCTTCGCCACCCGCATGAACCGGGAGTCCACCGGCATTGTGGGGGTGATCATTCCCTACCTGCATGACCTGTTTTTTGCCAGCCTGCTGGAAGCGATTGAAAAGATCGGTCTGCAGCATGATTTCACCATCCTGACCCAGAGCTCCCACGGCGACCCCCGGCTTGAGGCGCGTGCGGTTGAGCGCTTCATCTCGATGAATGCCGATGCGATCGTGATCTCGCCACTGGGCATGGACAGCGATGTCGCCGCCCTGGAGCTGGCGGCCTCGAAACTGCCGGTGGTTTTCATTGACTCCAACCTGCCGGAGCACCTGCCGAATGTGGATTTTGTGGGTACCGACAACAGGCAGAGCATCAACATCATTGTCGATTACCTCTGCCGCACCGGTACAGCGCCGATCTTCTTCTCCATGCCCAGACTCAACTCCAACAGTCAGGAGCGTGAGGCCGCCTATGTCGAACGCATGCAGTGGCACGGTCTGGAGCCGCAGGTACTGATCCATGAAAAGCTGCCCGAGCGCTGGTCCGAGCGCTGGTCCTTCGAGTCCTATGCCTACCAGCTCATGGATGAATATTTCAGCCGGGGCAGGTATACGCAGGACACACTGCTGTGTGTGAATGACCTGCTGGCCATCGGGGTCCTGCGGGCCGCAACCCGGCACCACCTGATCATCAAGCCCAGTGCTGGTGCAGCAGGCATCCGGGTTGCCGGGCATGGTGGTTATCCCCTGAGCGACTACATGACGCCCTCCCTAACGACGGTGGCTCAGGATGTCAACGCACTGGCCGGGGCTGCCATCAATATGGTTATTGAGCGGGTACGCGGAGCAGGCTCCAGCCTGCCCTCCAGGCAGCTGTTTGAGGCGTCACTGAAAATCCAGGAATCGGCCTGATCAGGGGGAGGCCCGTGTCAGGCGGGAGGCCGGTTTTGCTGACTTACCCTGGCAACTGGGGATTCAGTTGTATTTTTTACATGCGTAAATAAAGGAGGAGAGACTGAAATGTCGATCAAACGTACTTTACTGGGTATGGCCATTACCGCAGCAACCCTGACTGCTCTGGCCGCTTCCGCCTCGGCAGAGGAGCTCACGATAGCCACGGTCAATAATGCCGACATGATCATCATGCAGAAACTGTCACCCGAATGGGAGCAGAAGACCGGCAACAAGCTGAACTGGGTGGTGCTGGAAGAAAACGTACTGCGCCAGCGTGTCACCACTGATATTGCCACCAAGGGCGGTTCATTCGATGTTGTGACCATCGGTGCCTATGAAACCCCGATCTGGGGTGAAAAAGGCTGGCTGAACACCCTGAATGATCTGGGTGACGGCTATGACTACCCGGATATTTTCGAGCCGGTCCGTAACGGCCTTTCGGTCAAGGACAACCTGTATGCCGTGCCGTTCTATGCGGAAAGTTCATTTACCTTCTACCGCAAGGACCTGTTTGAAAAGGCCGGTATCGAAGTCGGCAAGGACCAGATCACCTATGACCAGTTTGCCGAAATGGTGGCCAAGCTCCATGACCCCGACAACGGTATTTATGGCACCTGCCAGCGTGGCAAGGCCGGCTGGGGTGAAAACATGGCTTTTATCGGCCCCATGGTCAATGCCTTCGGCGGGCGCTGGTTCGATATGGACTGGCAGCCGCAGCTCACCAGCGAACCCTGGAAAAAGGCCATCAACTACTATGTCGATCTGTTGACCCAATACGGGCCGCCGGGTGCGCCGGCCAACGGCCACAATGAAAACCGCGCCCTGTTTGCCGATGGCAAATGCGCCACCTGGATTGACGCCACCTCGGCTGCCGGTTACATCTACAACCCGAAAGATTCCAGGGTCGCCGACAAGACCGGCTTCTTCCAGGCACCCAAGGAAGTCACCGACAAGGGCACCGGCTGGTTCTGGGCCTGGGCACTGGCGATTCCGTCCAGCTCCACCAAGGTGGATGCTGCCAAGGACTTCCTCAAGTGGGCGACCTCCAAGGAGTACATCGCGATGGTCGGTGAGAAGGAAGGCTGGGTTGCCGCACCTCCCGGCACCCGTGCCTCCACCTATGCCAACCCGAAATACCAGGAAGCCGCACCGTTTGCGGATACTGTCAAAAACGCCATACTGGCGACCAATCCGGCGGATCCCACGCTGGAAAAGGTTCCCTATACCGGCGTCCAGTTCGTTGCCATTCCGGAGTTCCAGGGCATCGGCAACTATGTCGGCCAGCAGATTTCTGCCGCACTGGCAGGCCAGCAAAGTGTCGATCAGGCGCTGGAGAATGCCCAGCAGTTCGCTGTTCGTGAAATGACCAAGGCAGGCTACATCAAGTAAGCCCGGGGTGCCGGGCCGCCGATCTCCTGCCGGCCCGGCCTCCCACCTTTACACCCCAACCCCCAAGGTGAGGTAATCATGGCTACCCTTCACTCCCGGGCTTCTGCCCGCCTGATGCTATCGCCGGCAGTACTCCTGCTGCTGGCGTGGATGATCATTCCACTCTGCCTGACAGTCTATTTTTCCTTCCTGCGCTATAACCTGCTGATGCCGGGTGAGGAAGCCTTCACCGGCTGGAGCAATTATTATTTCTTTATCACTGATCCCAGTTTCAAGGATGCGATCATCAACACCCTGACCCTGCTTGGTGGTGTCCTGCTCATTACCGTGGCCGGCGGCATCCTGTTCGCACTGCTGCTGGACCAGCCCATGTGGGGGCAGGGCATTGTGCGCATCATGGTCATCGCCCCGTTTTTTGTCATGCCGACCGTCTCGGCACTGGTCTGGAAAAACATGTTCATGAACCCGGTGAATGGTGTATTTGCCCACATCGCCACCGGACTGGGACTGCAGCCTTATGACTTTCTGTCCCAGATACCCTGGGCGTCGATCATCTGGATTGTCAGCTGGCAATGGCTGCCCTTCGCCACCCTGATTCTGCTGACCGCGCTGCAATCCCTGGACCAGGAGCAGCTGGAAGCTGCCGAAATGGACGGGGCCAGCTGGTTCAACCGCTTCTGGTTCATCATGCTGCCGCACCTGTCACGCGCCATTACCGTGGTGATCCTGATCCAGACCATCTTCCTGCTTTCGGTCTTCGCCGAGATTCTCGTGACCACCAATGGCGGCCCCGGTACGGCCACCACCAACCTGACCTACCTGATTTATGTCCAGTCCCTGCTGCAGTATGACGTGGGAGCCGGATCCGCCGGTGGTGTCATCGCCATCATTCTCGCCAACATTGTTGCCATTTTCCTGATGCGGATGATCGGCAAAAACCTGGATGCATGATTATGGCACGCGCAATATCGAACAAACGCAAGGCAATCAATACCATGGCCGCCTGGTCGCTGGGGCTGCTGATCTTTTTCCCTATCCTGTGGATTGCCATCCTGTCATTCAAGACGGAAATCGATGCCATCAAGGGGCCGCTGGACGTCCTGAGTGCAACATGGACCCTGGAAAGCTACAGTGCCGTTCAGGAGCGCTCGGACTACCTCAAGCATTTCACCAATTCGGTCATCATCTCGCTGGGTTCCACCCTGCTGGGGCTGCTCATCGCCATTCCCGCTGCCTGGGCCATGGCCTTCGTACCGGCCAGGCGCACCAAGGATGTGCTGATGTGGATGCTGTCCACCAAAATGCTTCCACCCGTCGGGGTTCTGATTCCGATCTACCTGATCTTCCGGGATACCGGGCTTCTTGATACCCGCATCGGGTTGGTGCTGGTGCTGATGCTCATCAATCTGCCCATCATTATCTGGATGCTGTATACCTACTTCCGGGAGATTCCGGGCGAGATTCTGGAAGCCGCCCGCATGGACGGTGCCTCCCTCGGCAAGGAGGTGCTGTATGTGCTGACACCGATGGCCATTCCGGGCATGGCATCCACGGTGCTGCTGAACATCATCCTGTCCTGGAACGAGGCTTTCTGGACCCTCAACCTGACAGCGGCCAAGGCCGCACCGCTTACGGCGTTCATCGCCAGCTACTCCAGCCCCGAAGGGCTGTTCTACGCCAAACTCAGTGCGGCCAGCATCATGGCCATCGCCCCCATCCTCATCATGGGTTGGTTCAGTCAAAAGCAACTTGTCCGCGGCCTCACCTTCGGTGCCGTAAAGTAAGGAAGAGATACCATGGGAAACATCACACTCAATCAGGTCAGGAAAGCGTTCGGCACGGTCGAGGTCATTCCACCTTTGGACCTGAGCATCCAGGATGGCGAATTTGTCGTCTTTGTCGGTCCTTCCGGCTGTGGCAAATCCACGCTGCTGCGCCTGATTGCCGGGCTGGAGGATGTCAGTGCCGGCACCATCCGGATTGACGGTCAGGATGCCACGGAACTGCCGCCGGCCAAACGCGGGCTGGCCATGGTGTTCCAGTCCTATGCCCTCTATCCGCACATGTCGGTGCGTAAAAACATCACGTTCCCGTTGCGCATGGCGGGTATCGACAAGGCGGAGCAGGAGCGCCGTGTGGCGGATGCGGCCCGGGTGCTGAACCTGACCGACTACCTGGACCGCCGTCCGGGGCAGCTGTCCGGCGGCCAGCGCCAGCGTGTGGCCATCGGGCGTGCCATTGTCCGTGAACCCTCCGCCTTCCTGTTTGATGAGCCGCTGTCCAACCTGGATGCGGCCCTGCGGGTCGGCATGCGCCTGGAAATCTCCGAGCTGCACAAGCGTCTCAAGACCACCATGATCTACGTGACCCATGATCAGGTCGAGGCCATGACCATGGCGGACAAGATCGTGGTGCTGCGGGCCGGCAACATCGAGCAGGTGGGCAGCCCGCTGGAGCTGTACCGCAGTCCGCGCAACCGTTTTGTGGCCGGCTTTATCGGCTCCCCGAAGATGAACTTCATCGAGGGGGAGGCAGCGGCGAAACACAGGGCCTTTGCCATCGGCATCCGCCCCGAGCACATCAGCGTCTCGACGGATGCCGGTGAATGGGGTGGGACGGTGGGCGTCTCCGAACACCTGGGGTCCGATACCTTCCTGCGTGTCCAGTGCGAAGGGCTGGGTGAAGAGCCGGTGACGGTGCGTGTCAGTGGCGAAATGGCGCTGGGTTACGGGGACCGGGTTTTCCTGACCCCCGACCCGGCCCACATCCATCAATTCAACGAGCAGGGGTTGCGAAGCGAATGAAGTCCATGAGCCGACTGGAAGGAAAATGTGCGCTGATCACCGGTGCCGCTCGCGGGATCGGCCTGGCATTCGCACAGACATACGTGGCTGAAGGGGCCCGGGTAGCCATTGCCGATATCGACATCAAACGTGCCCGCGAAGCGGCAGAGGCCATCGGCTCCGCTGCCGTGGCCATTGAAATGGATGTCACCCGTCAGGACAGCATTGACCAGGCCGTTACCGAAACGGTGGCACGGCTGGGTCAGATCGATATTCTCATCAATAATGCTGCCATTTTTGCAGCAGCTCCGATTGTCGAAATCACGCGTGCAGATTACCACCGGGCATTTGAGGTGAATGTCGCCGGAACGCTGTTCACCCTGCAGGCAGTGGCCCGGCACATGATCGAGCGTGGCCGGGGCGGGCGGATCATCAACATGGCCTCCCAGGCGGGCCGGCGTGGTGAAGCGCTGGTCGCGGTTTACTGTGCCAGCAAGGCTGCCATCATTTCCCTGACCCAGTCTGCCGGGCTGGACCTGATCCGGCACGGCATCAATGTGAATGCCATTGCCCCCGGTGTGGTGGATGGTGAACACTGGGATGGTGTTGATGCCTTCTTCGCCAGATACGAAAACAAGGCACCGGGCCAGAAAAAACGGGAGGTGGGCGCCAGCGTCCCCTTCGGGCGCATGGGGGTGGCGGAAGACCTCACCGGCATGGCTGTTTTTCTGGCTTCGGCTGAAGCGGAATATATTGTGGCCCAGACGTATAACGTTGATGGCGGCCAATGGATGAGCTGACATGAAACTTTCTGATGCTACGCTGAAACAGCTGCCTGCCACGGTGCGGGTACCGAAGTATGACCGTTCGCAACTGACGCCCGGTATCGTGCATATCGGGCTGGGCAATTTCCACCGTGCGCACCAGGCCTGGTACCTGCATCGCCTGATGGATGCGGGACTGGCACAGGACTGGGCCATCATCGGTGCCGGTGTGCGCCCTTATGACGAGACCATGCGCCGGAAATCTGCGGCCCAGGATTACCTCACCACCCTGATTGAGCTGGACCCCTCCGGGAACTCGGCGGAAGTGGTCGGTTCCATGATCGGCTATGTGCCGGTTGAGGACGGCAACGGGGCCCTGATCGCACAGATGGCGGATCCGGCCATCCGCATTGTGGCGCTGACCGTCACCGAGGGGGGTTATTACCTGGACCCGGCCACCAAGGGTTTTGATGCCGCGCACGAGGATATCCGCTTCGATGCGGATCATCCCGAGACACCGCGCACTGCATTTGGCGCCATGATTGCCGCGCTCGGAAAGCGCCGTGATGCCGGGGCCGGGCCGTTTACCTGCCAGAGCTGCGACAACCTGCAGGGCAATGGCAACATCCTGCGTCAGACCGTGGTGTCGCTGGCGCGGCTGTCGGACCCGGCACTGGCCGACTGGATCAACGAAAACTGCAGCTTCCCCAACGCCATGGTCGACTGCATCGTACCTGCCACCGGCCCCAGGGAGCTGGCACTGGCGCAGGCACTGGGCATTGAGGACGCTGTGCCGGTTACGCATGAAAACTTCCGCCAGTGGGTGATCGAGGACGCATTCTGTGCCGGGCGGCCTGCCTGGGAGCAGGCCGGTGTCACCATCACGTCCGATGTCCATGCCTACGAGACCATGAAGATCCGCATCCTCAACGGCGGGCATCAGGTCATTGCCAATCCGGGGGAACTGCTGGCGGTCGAAACCATCGCCGGCTGCATGGAACACCCGCTGATCCACGGCCTGCTGCGCAAGGTGCTGCTGGAAGAGGTCGTGCCCCATGTGCATCCGGTGCCGGGCATGACACCGGAAAGCTATGTGGCGCTGATTGAACGCCGCTTTGCCAATCCGGACATCCTTGATACCACCCGCCGGGTGGCCTTTGACGGCTCCTCGCGCCATACCGGTTTCATCCTGCCCACCCTGCGGGATGCGCTGGCTGCCGGTACGCCGGTTGAGGGGCTGGCACTGGTGGAAGCACTGTGGGCGCGCATGTGTACCGGTATCCGTGAGGATGGCAGCACCATCAGCGCCAATGATCCATTCTGGGACGCGCTGCTTGCCGTTGCCACCCAGGCCCGTCAACGTCCGTCGGCATGGCTGGAAATGCCGCATATCTACGCTGATCTGGCCCGTGAAAGCCGCTTTGCCACGGCCTTTGAACGCTGGTTCACCCTGATCCGCGACCGGGGTACTGCGAGCGCCATTGAACAGTACCTGAGTGCCTGAGTACCTGCCGGCATAAACCGGACGGCAACCGCCTTTCCTCCGCACCCTGTATACATGCAGGGTTTACGGCCCATGCTGTAAAGCCGCTGGGCCGTTTTTCCGTTCAGGGTGTCCGTCGTATCCGGGGGGCAGAACGAACGGCAGTTTTTTTTGCATGCCGCCGCTACCTGTGTTACGCATAGCATACCCTGATCGGGGTGGCGGTTGACCGTGGTCATGCTGTCTGCAGATTAAGCAGCATGCTACCATGCGGATTCCGTCATGCGCTCCTGCACGAGCTTTTAAAACGCTAATGAATGACAAAACCCAGCATAACCAACAGAAACCCGAAAAATGAGCCTGATACCCATTATTCTCGCTGCCGGACAGGGCACCCGGATGCGCTCGGCCCTCCCGAAAGTTTTACACCCCCTTGCCGGTAAACCCTTGTTACAGCATGTGATTGATGCCTGCTGTGCCAGTGGGGTCACACGGGCCGTGATTGTGTACGGCCATGGAGGCGAGCAGGTACAGCAGGCGGTACATGCCGATGCCAGCATGCAGCTGGACTGGGCCTTGCAGGCCGAGCAGAAAGGCACCGGCCATGCGGTGGCACAGGGCATGGCCACGGTGGCGGATGACGATACCGTGCTGGTGGCTTATGGTGATGTCCCGCTGGTACGCTCGCAGACCCTTGAAGCGCTGGCACAGGGGCTTGAAGGGTCGGCCCTGTGTGTCCTGACGACAATGGTGACTGATCCCAGCGGTTATGGCCGTATCGTGCGCGATGCCCAGGGTCGGGTCACGGCCATTGTGGAGGAAAAGGATGCCGATGCACCGACCCGGCTGATCCGGGAGATCAATACCGGTTTTATTGCCGCGCGTGGTGCGGACCTGAAGCGCTGGCTGGCCCGTTTAAGCCCGCAGAATGCCCAGGGCGAGTATTACCTCACCGATTGCGTGGGACTGGCGGTGGCCGAGGGTCTGCCGGTCAGCACGGTAGCATGTGCTGATGCGCTGGAAGTCGAGGGTGTCAACAACCGTCTGCAACTGGCACGACTGGAGCGTGAGGCCCAGCGGCGGCAGGTGGAACGCCTGATGCTTGAGGGTGTGACCGTGGCTGATCCGGCGCGGCTGGATGCGCGCGGGTCGGTCAGCACCGGTCAGGATGTGTTTCTGGATGTGAATGTGGTACTCACGGGGCACGTGGTGCTGGGCAACCGGGTCACGGTGGGACCGGGCTGTGTGCTCACCGATGTGGAAATCGGGGATGACTGCCATATTCATGCCCACAGCGTACTGGACGGTGCACGGCTGGGGGCTGGCTGCCATGTCGGCCCGTTTGCACGCCTGCGCCCGGATACCGTGCTGGAGGAAACGGCACGGGTCGGCAATTTCGTGGAAATCAAAAAGGCCCGTATCGGCAGGGGCAGCAAGGTCAACCACCTGAGTTACATCGGTGATACTGAAATGGGCACCGGAGTGAATATCGGCGCGGGTACCATCACCTGCAATTACGATGGTGTCAACAAGCACCTGACCCGGATCGGGGACCGGGTGTTTATCGGCTCCTGCAGCCAGCTGGTGGCACCGGTCACGGTGGAAGAGGATGCTGTCATCGGGGCGGGTTCGACCATTACCCGGACTGCACCGGCAGGCAGGCTGACGCTGGCACGGGCCCGGCAGGTGACAATCAATGACTGGCAACGACCGGTCAAGGAGAAGAAATAATGTGTGGCATTGTGGGGGCGATTGCCCAGCGTCCGGTGATGGACATTCTGCTGGAAGGGTTGCGACGTCTGGAATACCGGGGTTATGACTCCGCCGGGGTTGCGGTGCTGGACCGGGACGGTCAGCTGGCGCGGGTGCGTGCTGTGGGCAAGGTGGCGGAGCTGGAACAGCGCCTGCAGCAGCAGCCGCTCAACGGGCTGACCGGTATTGCCCATACGCGCTGGGCCACTCATGGCCGGCCCAGCGAGCTGAACGCGCATCCGCACCAGAGCCGCGGAGAAGTGGCGCTGGTACATAATGGCATTATCGAAAATTATCAGGAACTGCGCGATCGCCTGCTGCAGCTGGGTTATGAATTCACTTCCGAGACCGATACCGAGGTGGCGACCCACCTGATTCACCATTACCTGCAGCAGGAAGGCAGCCTGCTCCCGGCGGTGATGAAGGCGCGGTGTGAATTTACCGGGGCCTATGCGCTGGTAGTGATGTCATCACGGGAGCCGGATGTGCTGGTGGTGGCACGGCAGGGCAGCCCGCTGCTGATCGGGGCCGGGCTGGGCGAGCACTTTGTGGGCTCGGATGTACAGGCCATGATTGCCGTCACCAGCCGTTTCCGCTATCTGAAAAACGGGGATGTGGCCGCAGTACGGTTGCGCAGTGTGGATATCTTCGATCAGGATGACCGCCCGGTGGCGCGTCCGCTGGTGGAATCCCGCGCCAGTGCTGCCGGTACCGAGCTGGGCCGCTATCGTCATTTCATGCTCAAGGAGATTTTCGAGCAGCCGGAGGCCATTCAGGCCACCCTGAACGGGCGTCTGGGCGGGGATGAGGTGCTGCCCTGCATTCAGGGGGATTTTTCCCAGGCGACTCTGGCACAGGTGCAGGAAATCCAGTTCATCGCCTGTGGCACCAGCTACCATGCCGGCCTGATTGCCCGGTACTGGATCGAGAGCTTGACGGATATTCGCTGCAATGTGGAGGTGGCGAGCGAATACCGCTACCGGCGCCAGCCCCGGCGTGAAAACCAGCTTTTGGTCACGATTTCCCAGTCCGGGGAAACGGCGGATACGCTGGCCGCGCTGGAGAAGGTGAGACAGGAAGGGCAGTGTTTTGCTTCCCTGACCATCTGCAATGTGCCGGAAAGTTCACTCACACGTGAATCCGACATGGCGCTCATGACCCTGGCCGGGGTTGAGATCGGTGTGGCGTCCACCAAAGCCTTCACCACCCAGCTGGTGGCGTTGCAGCTGTTGCTGGGGCTGTTGCTCAAGGCCAAGGGGGATCCGCAGGGGCAGCTCCCGACCGTGGTCCGCAATCTGTACCAGCTGCCGGCACTGGTGCAGCAGGTACTGGAACTGAATCCGCGTATCGAGCAGCTGGCCGAGCATTTTCTGGAAAAGCACCATGCCCTGTTCCTCGGGCGCGGGGAGCAGTACCCGGTGGCACTGGAAGGCGCACTCAAGCTCAAGGAGATTTCCTATATTCACGCGGAAGCCTATCCGGCGGGTGAGCTGAAGCACGGCCCGCTGGCGCTGGTGGACAGTGACATGCCCATTATTGCCGTGGCCCCCCACACCGCACTGCTGGAAAAACTCAAGTCCAATCTGGAGGAGGTGCGCGCCCGTGGCGGGGAGCTGTACCTGTTTGCGGATCGCAGTGCCAACCTGAGCCCGGATGCGCAGGTGCATGTCCTGGAACTGCCGCCGGTCCCGGAACTGCTGGCCCCGATTGTCTACAGTGTGCCGCTGCAGTTGCTGGCGTATCACGTGGCGGTGCTCAAGGGGACGGATGTGGACAAGCCGCGCAATCTGGCCAAGTCGGTGACGGTGGAGTAGGCAGGGGGCTGGTTCACGGCAGGTCAGGGGGCATCAATGCATGAGTGCAGCCCCCTTGTTTCCCGGCAGGGAATAGACAGCCTGCCAGCGCCGCATCCCTGCGGCACAGGCACGGTAAAAAAAATGTCGAAAAACTTTCATTGATGCACTTATGCAGTAAAATGTGGCTATATTTTGTCCGGAGTATAGTCACATGATTCAGCCCCTACAGGTGGGTGGCAAGGAAATATTGCACTCAAAGCGGGCCAACATCTATTACCTTGAACACTGCCGTGTGATGGTCAAAGGTGGTCGTGTTGTTTTTCTCACCCCCGCAGAAACGGAAAACCAGTACTGGAATATCCCGATTGCCAATACCACGGTTATCTTGTTGGGAACCGGCACCTCCCTTACGCAAGCGGCTGTCAGAATGCTGTGCGGGGCTGGCGTCATGCTGGGATTCAGCGGTGGCGGAGGTACACCTTTGCTGGCAGCCACTGAAGTCGAATGGTTTTCCCCGCAAAGTGAGTACCGCCCGACCGAATACCTGCAAGCCTGGGTGTGCTTCTGGTTCGACGACCATAAACGGTTGGCGATTGCCCGTTTCCTGCAGGAAAAGCGGCTAGGATTTCTGCGGCAGGTTTGGGAGCGTGACAAGTTACTGCGCAGTTACGACTTTGCTCTGGATGATTTCACGCTGGAACAGGCCTTACAGCGCAGCCAGCAGGGCATTGCCGAGAGTCCGAATGTCACCCGTTTATTACAGGCCGAGGCACGTCTCACCAGGGAACTTTACAAATTTGCCGCCAACCGCACCAATCAGGAAGGTTTTACCCGTTCACACGATTCCGAAGACCTCGCCAACCAGTTTCTGAATCACGGCAATTACCTGGCTTATGGACTGGCGGCGACCTGCCTGTGGGTACTGGGGATTCCGCACGGGTTTGCGGTGATGCATGGCAAAACCCGCCGGGGTGCGCTGGTGTTCGATGTGGCTGACCTGATCAAGGATGCCATTGTGCTGCCACTGGCGTTCATCGCCGCCGAACAGGGCGCGAAAGAACAGGAATTCCGCCAGATGTGCCTGCAAGGTTTCACCCAGCATGCCGCACTGGATTTCATGTTCGATGTCGTCAAGGAGGCGGCACAAAAAGGGGAAGCGCTGGCATGATCGTGACCTTTGTTTCCCAGTGCCAGAAAAAATCACTGGCCATTACCCGGCAAGTGCTGGATGCCTACGCCAACCGGATTGGCGAGCGCACCTGGCAGACGGTGATCACGCAGGAGGGCCTGAATGCCGTGCGTGCGCGACTGGCCAAAACGGCGCGTAAAACCACGGCGGTTGCCTGTCACCGGATGCGCGGCACTCATCAGACCGAACTGGTATGGATTGTTGGCAACCGTCGCCAGTTTGATGAGTCCGGCAATGTGCCGGTCAACCGTACCTGGCGTGATTTGCTGAAAGAGGATCAGGAAAACGACTGGCATTACCTGCCCCTGATCAAGGTGCTGATTGCGTTAGCCGCGCTGTTTCATGACTTCGGCAAGTCATGGGATCACTTCCAGAAAATGCTCAGGCAGAAGAAATACCACGACCCGGTACGGCATGAATGGATTTCGCTGCTGTTGTTTCGGGCGTTTGTGCTGGGAAAAACCGATGAACAATGGTTAACGGAACTGGCCGATCTGAAAAGCCAGAGCCAGAAGCAAAGAAAAGCGGTTATCAAAGCCCTGTTGAAGGCAGCGACACCCCCGAAAAGCACGGCAGATTATCCGTTTGATGGTGATCTGCCGGTACTCGCAACCTGGGTGGCCTGGCTGATTGTCACCCATCACAAGTTGCCGCGCCTCAGTACACAGCGGGAAGGCGACAGGATCACCAGTGCCTTTGATCATGCCCTGAAACCCGTAACTACCCGGCAAATACTGAATGATATTACCCGCTCCACGGGTTTCATCAAGGAAAGCCGCGAGCTCACTACCAAAGACTGGAGGTTCAGCCATGACCTGCCGATACTGTCTGACCCGTGGTGCAAGCAGGCGGCACGTTGGGCGCATAAGGCTCAGGGTGTGTTGCCCCTGACGACAGAGGGCATCAAGGTGGAACGCCTGTTGCTAACCCTTTCCCGGCTGGCGCTGATGCTGGGTGATCATCACTATTCTTCACAGGAACGGGACAGGGGCTGGCGTAGCAATCTGGACTTGCATGCCAATACGGAGCGCGATGCGGACGGCACGCGCCCGCTCAAGCAACAACTGGATGAACACCTGGTGCATGTGGCAGAAGCAGCGCTGCAAGTCGGCCATTTACTGCCTGCCTTTGAAAAGGCATTGCCGCAAGCACGGGATATTCGCGCCTTGCGCAAACCCTCGCCTCCCGCCTTTGCATGGCAGAACAAGGCGGTACAAGCCCTCAACCAGTGGCGCAAGGCAAATGACCTGTCACGGCACGGGTTCTTCGCCATCAATATGGCCAGCACCGGCTGTGGCAAAACCTTCGCCAATGCCAAGGTCATGAGCGCGCTCACCGATGATGCCAGCCTGCGCTACAACCTCGCTTTGGGCTTGCGTACCCTGACCCTGCAAACGGGTGATGAATACCGCGACAAGCTGAAACTGGACAGTACCGAACTGGCGGTGCTGATCGGCTCGGCAGCCGTGCGTTACCTGCACCAACAAAGGCAGGCAGATAACCTGTCCTGGCTGGAACAGGATGAGGATGAAACCGGCTCCGCCTCGGCGCAATCGCTCACCACCGGCCTGGAAATAGTGTATGAAAGCGCCATTCCCAATGACAAATTGACTACGGTACTGCGTGACGCCAAAGCCAGAAGCCTGCTGTACGCGCCGGTGGTAGTGTCCACCATCGACCACCTGATGCCCGCGACCGAAGGCGTTTTCGGTGGCCGCCATATCCTGCCCAGCCTGCGGCTGATGTCGGCTGATCTGGTCATTGATGAAGTCGATGATTTCGACCAGCAGGACTTGCCCGCGATTGCACGCCTGGTGCATCTGGCAGGCATGCTGGGGCGTAAGGTGATGATTTCTTCTGCCACCCTTCCGCCTGCGATAGCGGAAGGTCTGTTCCATGCCTATCAGGCTGGCTGGCAACTGTTTGCGCTGAGCCGCCAGCGCAAGCCGGGTGTGACCGCGTTCTGGCTGGATGAGTTCGGCAACACGCTACAGGGTGTGGCGGATAATGCCGCTTTCCAGCAGGCACACACGGATTTTGTCAGCAAACGTATCAAGAAACTGCACCAGGAAAAGCAGGTCAGACGCAAGGCGCAAATTCTTTCCCTGAACCGTGATGCGGTAGCGGAGGCTAACGATAGCCGTCAGACATACTGGTTTGAGCAGGTATTGCAGGCAGCCATTGGCCTGCATCGGCAGCATGCGCTAGCGGATGCGGAAACGGGTAGGTATTTTTCGATCGGCGTTATCCGGGTAGCCAATGTTGACCCCTGTATCCAGTTGGCGCAGTACCTGCTGCAATGTGATTTGCCGGATGATGTGGATATTCGGGTGATGTGCTATCACGCCCGGCAGGTATTGTTACTGCGTTCAGAGCAAGAAAAACACCTGGATGCGGTGCTGAACCGGAAAAACGGTAAACAGCCGCAGGATGATTTGCTGATCAAGCGCCATTTGCAGCAAAGTAACAAACTCCATGTGATTTTTATCCTGGTCGCCACGCCAGTGGAGGAAGTCGGGCGCGACCATGATCTGGACTGGGCGGTAATTGAACCTTCCTCTCTGCGTTCCATGATCCAGATGGCAGGGCGAGTACTGCGTCACCGTGTGGTCAGCGATTTGCCCGCGCCGAATCTGGTGCTGCCGGAGTACAACCTCAAAGGTTTTATCGGGCGGGATAAATACGTTTTCCGTTATCCGGGTTTTGAAAGTCGGCAACATCCCCTGCAAAGTCACAGCCTGAATGACCTGCTGGATACGGCAGTGCTGGCTGAGCGGGTGGATGCTGCGCCACGGATACTGTGTGCTGCTGAACTGCAACCGGCAGCCCGGCTGGCTGATCTGGAGCATCAGGTGTTGCAGGAAATCCTGACCGGGGAAGATAACCACCCTGCCACCGTCAGGGGCTGGGTTCACAGCGCCTATTATCTCACGCAGTTGTCCCAGCAGGTTTCCCGGTTTCGGGATTCCGGAAAGGATGAAACCTACAGGTTGCACATCACGGAAGCCGGTACGCTGGAATTACGTTTTGCCGACAAGGAACGCGGCAAGCCGCCGGAGTTTCTGCACATTGAGCCGCTGGATGACACCATGAGGCCGCGTCTGTGGCTGGCGCTGGATTATGCTGCGCTGATTGATGAGCAAAGCCACCGCCTGGATTACAGCACCCGGCGCACCTGCGAGTTTCTGGGGGAAGTGCGCTTGCAGGACAGGGAAGGCAAACAGCATTTTACCTTTATTCCCGAGTTGGGATTTCAACGCCAAAGGAGTCGTGCATGACCAACCCGATCACCGAGTTTCTGGAAAACCGCAAACAGCTCAAGCTCAAAGCGCTGAAAGACGATGAGTACGAAAAGCGCCTGGAACTTGAGCAGAGCTTTGAAACCAATACCTGGATAACCCATGCTGCCAGCCGCGCCTGGCAGCTCGATCTGGTGTCGCATCCCGGCAAATTCAGTCACCCTGACGCCCGTATCACGCCGGTTCTGTTTGATGGCAAGCACCAGGCTGATGGTTATCTGCGTTCCGGCAATGCACATGCCCAGCACGATGTGCTGGGCAATGCCGCTGCGCTGGATGTGTACGCCTTTCTGACACTGGAGCTGAACGGTCGCAGTGTGCTGACACACTTTGAAGACGCAACCGGCGAGCTGAAGCAACTACTGAATGTGGATGATGACACTTTTCAGCAGTGGCGCAGCGGACTGTTGCAGATCAAGGGCAAAGCCGACGAGGTAAAAACCCATACCAACGTCAAACAGGTTTATTTCCCGGTGAAAGATAACTATCACCTGCTTTCCATTCTGTACCCATCCGGTCTGATGACGGCGCAGCGTGAGCGTATCCGCCAGATGAAATTTTCCGATGCCACCAAAGTGGCCCGTGAGGCCCGCCGTAAAAGTGAATTTCATGAGCAGGGTTTCGCCGATTTGCCCGGTTTGCTGACCCAGAATTTCGGCGGCACCAAGCCGCAGAACATCAGCAAGCTCAACAGCAACAATCGCGGTCAGGCATGGCTGATGCCCTGCTTGCCACCAGCACTGGCACCGAGTTATCTGCGCCTGCCGAAAACCGATTTTTTTCAGTGGCTGTATACCCGTGATACGGAACTGGAAAGTATTCTCAAGGCACTCCACAAGCTGCTGCAAGCCGATTACAACAATGCCGAGATACGCCGTAATCGCCAATACCGCACCAGTCAGTTGTTCGAGTGGGTGCTGCTGCGTGCGGCACTGCTTCAACAGCAAAGCGCCGGCTGGTCAAAAGCCCAAGGTTTTCAATTGCCGCTGGCGCAGCAACTCTGGCTGGACGTGGCGTATTTTGACGAGCGCCAACAGTACGATGACTGGCAACAGGACATTGCCGGCCAGCTCAGTGAATGGATGCTGGTCACTTACCGGCGTTTCCAGAAACGCCAGCATCAGACGGCGGTGCAACTGGGTGCAACCGAAGCGGGTGCATTCCAGAAAGAACTGCCAGAGTACATCCGCCAGCATGAGGAGTTCATCCTGTGAATCCGTATCTGTTACTCAAGCGTTTGCAGGTGCAAAACGCCAATGCACTATCCAGCTCGTTTACCTTCGGTTTTCCAGCAGTCACGGCTTTCATGGGTTTTGCGCACGCGCTTCAGCGCCATTTAAACAAGCTGGAAAACCTGGAAGACTTTAAAATCAAGGGCGTTGGCATCGTCAGCCATCAGTTCGCCATGCAGGATCATCAGGAGGGTTTCAACCGCACCCTGAAACTGACCGCGAATCCGCTGGACAAGGATGGCAACCGACCTTCGTTTGTGGAGGAAGGCCGCTGTCATTTCACAGCATCGTTATTGCTGGAAGTGGAAAACCTACCGGTCGGGGAAAATGCACAGCGAAAGTTTTTCCGCCAGATCCATGACCTGATTCTGGGGCGCATGAAACTGGCCGGGGGCGATATTCTGGGTCTGGATCAGTATAAACCGGTTCAGGTTTTGCAGGACGAACCGGCCAATCGCCGCCACCTGATGCCCGGCCATGTGCTGATGGAACGTCGTGACCTGATGGTCGAGGCGATGGAGGCTGGCCAGGATGCGCTGGACGCCCTGTACGGTTTCCTGCAAGTCCGCCATGAGTGCGAACAGGATGATGACGGCAAGGTTATATGGCGCAGCCGTCGTGCGCGCTCCGGCTGGCTGGTTCCCATTGCTACCGGCTTTCATGGTATCAGCGAACTGACTGAAAATGTGTTGCAGGCACGTGATACTGAAACGCCACACCGTTTTGCCGAAAGCCTGGTGACACTGGGTGAATTTGTTATGCCACATCGATTGGAAACCCTTTCCGACCCCATCTGGCGTTATCAACATACCGGCGACATTTATGCCTGCGTGCAGCAAGCGGCAGCTACTTCGACTGAATTTTGAAATTTTGAACAGGAGTGTTTTTATGGCCAAAGCAAAATCCGCCATTCCATCGGTACTGGCGTTTGAAAAGAAACTGGTTCCTTCCGATGCGCAGTTGTTTGCGGTCAACTGGGCGGAGCGCGAGGGGGCAGCCGAGGGCTTGCCGCTGCAATCGAAATCGGTGCGTGGCACGATTTCCAATCGTCTGTCAGCCGCACTGGAAAAAGACCCGGCCAAGCTGGATGCCGAGGTGGAAAAGGCCAATCTGCAAACCGTGGATCACTGTGCCCTGCCCAGTCACCGCGATACGCTCAAATTACGCTTTACCCTGAAAGTGCTGAGTAATGTGCAGACACCCTCCGCCTGTAACAATCAGGATTTTCAGCAGACTTATCAGGCGGCAGTCAGGGGTTATATTGAAGCAACCGGCTTTACGGAGCTGGCCATGCGTTATGCCACCAATCTGGCCAATGGGCGGTTTCTGTGGCGCAACCGGGTGGGAGCGGCGGCCATTGAGGTTGTGGTGACCCATATCGATGGTGAGACCTCCCGTTCCTGGCGATTCGACGCCAAGGCGATTGGCCTGCACGGGTTTGATAATGCACAGGTCAGGGAGTTGGCAACCCTCATTGCGGCCAGCCTCAGTGGCCAGCGCGAATTTGCCCTGCTGGATGTCGTGGCCTACAGCCGCCTGGGCGAGGGGCAGGAAGTCTACCCCAGTGAGGAACTGGTCAAACCCGAAGCCAAGGGTGACAAGAGTAAAATCCTGTATGAAACCGGCGGTATTGCGGCCCTGCATTCGCAGAAAGTCGGCAATGCGATCCGCACCATTGATACCTGGTACAGTGCTGATGCACCGCGCCCGATTGCGGTGGAGGTGTATGGCGCGGTTACCAATCAGGGCACTGCTTACCGCAAACCGGCAGAAAAGCAAGACTTTTACACCCTGTTTGACCGTTTTGGGCAGGGGGAAATCCTGGCTGAAGCCGAACAGCATTATGTGATGGCGATGCTGGTGCGGGGTGGTGTGTTTGGTTTGTCTTCCAAATAGGGCTGCGGTATGTACTACTACAATGAAATTACCTGTTTGCCGGATGAAGGTATCAGCACCGGCTTCGTGATGGGGCGGGTCATGGATGTGCTGCATTTGTGCCTGGTCAATCTGGCAGCGGAGCTTGGCCGTAATCCGGTGGGGATCAGTTTTCCCGGCTATTGCGATGGGGAGACGGTAAAAAAGCCACAGATTGGCGGCAAAATCCGCCTGTTCAGCCAGGATATGACTTATCTGGAGCGCCTGCACCTGAAGGAACAGTTGGTGCGTTTCAGTGATTATGTTCATATCCGTTCGGGCACTGTGGAGCATCCGGCACGGGGCTTTGCCGTGTTCAGACGGGTGCAGCCGAAGTCGTCACGGGAACGGCTGATCCGGCGGCAGGTGAAGCGTAGCGGTCAGACAGAAGAGTGTGTACGGGCGAACTATCAGGCATTCACCGAGGGGCAGTCTGATCTGCCGTTTGTGAACATGAAAAGCCATAGCAGTGAGCGCCGGTTTCGTCTGTTCGTGCAGAAACAGGTGGCAGGGGTGGTTGTTGATGATGAGTGGCAGTTCAGCAGCTACGGTCTCAGCAGCAGCACTCCTGTTCCTGACTTCTGACCCCAATTTTTTGGAGGATTATTGGTGCCTTTAAAATCAAAAGGTTATGATCATGAGCCAAAAAAGGCCAATTGTTGGAATTTGGCCCTAACTGGTTGTTTTGCATGAAGTAGCCGAGGTTTGGTTTGTGTTTACTGCCGGGTGGGCAGTTTAGAAGCCTAACCCATATCAGGGTAGCACTCCGCCCATGTTTACTGCCGGGTGGGCAGTTTAGAAGTGCAGCAGGCATCCAGCACGTGGCAGACGGTTGTTTACTGCCGGGTGGGCAGTTTAGAAGAGCAGAGGCGGTGCCGTCTCGTGCGTGCGTGCGTTTACTGCCGGGTGGGCAGTTTAGAAGACCGTAGTCCGGCGGTAGCCTTACCAGCAGAGGTTTACTGCCGGGTGGGCAGTTTAGAAGGGGTCAACGAGGATGACGGGAGGTTACTGCAGGTTTACTGCCGGGTGGGCAGTTTAGAAGCTCTACTGGAATGTCAGGCGTCCACCCGTCCAGTTTACTGCCGGGTGGGCAGTTTAGAAGAGCAGTGCATGGTTGTATCATTTTCCGCCAGCGTTTACTGCCGGGTGGGCAGTTTAGAAGATCAACGGGGTATCTAGTGTCGGCGGGGAAACGTTTACTGCCGGGTGGGCAGTT
>JAGRJD010000195.1 GCA_020442915.1 Thiothrix sp.
CCGGCATCGATGGCCAGCTGGTAATCTGCGTCCGGGCATTCACCCGGCTCAACTGCTTCAATGCCGTCGTCGGCGTAGCGGCTGTAGCCGTCATTTTCAGCGGATGTTTCCATCCACTCTTGCCGGGCATCTTCCCGGTCCATCTTGCGGAGGTAGTTGTCTATCTGCGTAGATACATAACACATGTTTTGTTCCCATAAAAAAGCCCGCTCTGTGGCTGGCCTGTGTTGATTTCAACAATGGTTTTTCAGCTGGAGCCGGAGCCGTACCACAACCAACAACCACTTTAGTGACTCATGCCAGCCTCCTGCTGCGAAGAGGCTGAACTGAATCCTACTTATCTGTGCCACGGCTTTTGCTGTGCCGGTCCCGTGCGACCGTTGCGGTTACTACGTGCCTAGCTCATGGGCTGCTTATCCGTTTCACCGACCGATTTGTTAAACCCCTCTGGGGTGCTAGGCAGCGCTCTGGCTCCCTTCTGCCTGCTTGTGCAACAGGTAAACAAACAAAAATGGCATCAGTCCCTCATGCAGTAATCAGCAAAATAGCTGTCCAGATATCCAAGGTAGTGCCGCCATGCGTCAGGCTGACCTGCTTCAGTTGCCAGCATGACAGCTTGCGCTATGCATTTGGTGTAGGTGTAGTAACTCATGGCTTGTTCCTGTCTGTTTGCGTGATTTGATGATTGCAATGTAGCATTGCTACATATTATAATAAATAGCACAGCTACATTATTTTTTAATAATTTCACACAGGAGCCAAACCATGACCGACACGACAGCCAGCAACACAGCCGATAGCCAGCCCATCATCAGCTACAAGGGCTTCGATAAAGACTTCAGATGCCGGGGCTATCAGTATGCGGTTGGGCAAACGTACACGCATGACTGGGGGGTAGAGGCCTGCGTCAGTGGATTTCACGCCTGTCCGATGCCGTTGAGTGTTTTTAATTTTTACCCGCCGGCTGGAAACCGGTTTGCTGTCGTTGAACAGTCTGGGAAGATGGATGCAATGAATGACAAGGTCGCTTCTTCAGAGCTGACCGTGAACGCTGAGATCAGCATGTCTGACCTGATCAAGGCACAGGTCGAGTGGGTTTGGTCGAATCTCAAATCTGCCGCCAGCTGCACGGGCGACCAGTCTGCCGCCAGCTGCACGGGCGACCAAAGTGCGGCTTTATCCAGTGGGAATGAATCATCAGCATCAGTCGACGGGAAACAGTCGATCGCGATTGCCAGTGGCATCAATGCCATAGCCAAAGCATCCAAAGGCAGTTGGATCGTGCTGGTTGAACGCGATGAGGATGGGACAATTCTTGGTTTACGGGCTGGACAGGCCGGCGTTGATGTGACGCCTGATATTTTCTACCGACTGAAGGATGGGGCGTTCGTCATCGCTGAATAAGTTAAAAAAACCGGAGCCGTGGATGTTTTCAAGGCAGATCACGGCCCGGCCCTGAAGGTGGTGAATCCATGACGAAATCACAGTATGCCTTCGCCGGATTCTGGGGCGTGCGGTCTGGGATGGGGAGGGGGAGCCGGACGAGATGCCGCCACCGGGGCCGTTGCGGTTGTCGTGGATATTGCGGCGGCGGGACAGAATGCTGAATGGTTGATCCACGGGAGCAGGAGCGACACCAGCAGCGGGAGCGACTGTGGCAGGAGTATCTGTCCGGGACCGGGCGGTATGCACCGGCGTCGGCCAGCGTTGGGTTTATCCCGCGCTGGCTTTTGTTTTGGATAGTGGTGGTGCTGATCGGGGGGGAACTTTGGTGGTGGGGGTGGTGATGGTATTTGTCTGTATATCTTTTCAATACACAAATAGCTATACTGTCCAGACGCTTTTTACCCCTGCACGAGACTCTTATGCATACTGCCAGTCACCGCAATTCCCCCATCAACCTGCGGGCTTTGCCCTCTCAACGGGCCTTGATTGACCGGGCGGCCATGCTGCTGGGCAAAAGCCGCTCTGATTTCATGCTGGAAGCGGCCTGCCGGGAGGCGACGGATGTGCTGCTTGATCAGCGTCTGTTCCTGCTGGATGAGGATCAGTTTCAGGCATTCGATAAAGCGTTGTCACAGCCATTGGATGTTGGCAGCCAGCAACGGATCGGCAAGCTTCTGCAGTCGGTGTCACCGTGGGAGCGCTGAGCCTGCCGGTGCCGCTTGCGACCGGTCATGATTTCGATAGCTTCTGTTCCGGGGAGGAGGTGCTTGACCATTGGCTGAAACGGCGGGCATGGCGGAATGAAGTTTCCGGGGCATCCCGCACTTATGTCGTTTGTGATGGCGTGGCAGTGGTCGGTTATTATGCCCTGGCGACCGGGAGCGCCATGCTGGATACTGCTCCCGGCAAAGTCCGGCGCAATATGCCTGATCCGATCCCGCTGATCATTCTGGGGCGTCTGGCCATTGATA
>JAGRJD010000067.1 GCA_020442915.1 Thiothrix sp.
TTGATCACTCGGGTCTTGACAGTTATGACATTTATGATCTTTCCGGACTTGACACCATCAGCGCCAGTCAGGATTGAAAACTCGCCTCCCGGCCTGTTTCCAGATCAGGAGGCAGGTGGTTTTTCAGTGCCCGTAAACCCGCTGGGCAGCTTCTATCGCCACCCCGGTTTCAATCGGAGCCTTGAAACCATACAGGGTGGCTTCCAGTGCCGCGAGACAATTGAGCACGTTCTGGGGTTTGCAGGCATGGCCCATCAGGCCGATACGCCAGACCTTGCCAGCCAGGGCACCCAGACCCGAACCGATTTCGAGATTGTAATCATTCAGCAGGCGGTTGCGCACTGCTGCTTCGTCCACGCCTTCCGGCACTGTGACCAGATTGAGCTGCGGCAGCCGCCATTCCTCATCCACCACAAAGCGGATACCCATGGCTTCCAGCCCGGCTTTCAGGGCCTGATGATTGCGGTCATGTCGGGCCCAGGCATTTTCAAGCCCCTCATCCTGCAGCAGGACCAGCGCTTCATGCAGGGCGTACAGGGTGTTGACCGGTGCGGTGTGATGGTAGGCGCGTTTGGCCCCGCCGCCCCAGTAGCCCATGACCAGACTCAGGTCGAGGAACCAGCTCTGGACCTTGCTCTTGCGGGTCCGGATGGTTTCCAGCGCGCGTTCGCTGAAGCTGACCGGGGACAGGCCGGGGACACAGGACAGACACTTCTGGCTGCCGGAATAAATGGCATCAATCGCCCAGGCATCGACCTTGAGCGGCGATCCGCCCAGCGAGGTCACGGCATCGACAATGGCCAGCGCATCATGGGCATGTGCCAGTTTGACCAGGGTTTCCGCATCCGAGCGGGTTCCGGTCGAGGTTTCGGCATGCACAAACGCCATTGCCTTGACGCCCGGATTGGCCTTGAGTGCCGTTTCCACCTTGTCGGGGTCGACCGGTTTGCCCCAGTCATCGATCACCATGATGGCTTCGGCTCCGCAGCGCTCGACATTTTCCTTCATGCGCCCGCCGAACACCCCGTTCTGGCACACGATCACCCGGTCACCCGGTTCGACCAGATTGACAAAAGCCGTTTCCATCCCGGCGGAACCCGGTGCCGATACCGGCATGGTCAGGTTGTTGCGGGTCTGGAAGGCGTATTGCAGCAAGGTCTTGACCTCATCCATCATGCTGACAAACAGCGGGTCCAGATGGCCGATGGTGGGGCGGGCCATGGCTTCCAGTACCCGCGGGCTGACATCGGACGGGCCGGGCCCCATCAGGGTGCGTTGGGGCGGATGGAAACTGTGAATGCTCATGGAAACGGGCTCCTGCTCAGGAAAAAAACGCATCTTACTACGCAAACCCGGCACAGGGGCAGGTTCCTGACGTTTTAAGGGTGAATCATCCCCGCTACTGTGGCAGACTTTCAGGCTGCCGCTGCATGGGCGGGGCCAACCGGCGCAATTAAGGTGCAATAACGCAATGAGGAGCTGATCATGCAAACATCCATCATCCTGACCATCCTCGGCAATGATCGTGCCGGGCTGGTCAGGGCACTGTCCCAGGCACTGGAACAGCAACAGGGCAACTGGACCGAAAGCCGCATGGTCCGGATGGCCAACAAGTTTGCCGGTGTGCTGC
Source organism: Thiothrix sp. (assembly GCA_020442915.1). Lineage (GTDB taxonomy): Bacteria > Pseudomonadota > Gammaproteobacteria > Thiotrichales > Thiotrichaceae > Thiolinea. The sequence continues at coordinate 1,631 of JAGRJD010000067.1, forward strand.
AGGCCACCCTGCCGGTGGCCCGCCTAGAGGCTTTCATGGCGGCACTGGACGGCCTGCGTGCCGAAGGGCTGCAGATCACGCTTGAACAGGAAAGCGCCGGTGCGCCGGCACTGCCCGAACCGCTGGCACTGGTGCTACTGGGGCCGGATCATCCCGGCATCATCCACCAGATTACCGACCGGCTTGCAGCCCTGAAGGTCAACATCGAGGAGCTCACCACCGAGCAGCGTCCGGCACCGATGTCGGGTGAAACCCTGTTTCATGCCAGTCTGAAGCTCGGGCTGCCGGCTGGCGTGACCGCCCGATCGGTGCAGGAGGCCCTGGAAGGGCTGCAGGATTCCCTGATGGTCGACCTGAGTTTTTCCTGATGCGTCTGTCCGCTTTCGGCGAGCGTTTTGCCGCTGACACCGGGATCAGCGTGCTGATGGATGATCTGGGTACGGCACTGCACGAAAACCCGGACATGATCTTTCTCGGTGGTGGCAACCCGGCCCGGATTCCGGCCATGGAGGCGGTATTTCAGGACAGCATGCAGGCACTGGCGGCTGATCCGGCCCGGCTTCAGTCCCTGTTCGGCAGTTACCCGGCCCCGCAGGGGGAGCGGCAGTTCCGCACCCAGGTGGCGAAACTTTTGAGAAACACATTCGGCTGGCCCCTGGGTCCTGACAATATTGCCGTGTCCAATGGCAGCCAGTCGGCCTTTTTCCTGCTGTTCAACCTGCTGGGCGGCAGGACGGCGGACGGGCGCAACCGTTCCATTCACCTGCCGCTGGCCCCGGAATACCTCGGTTACACCGACATCGGTATTTCTGACGGTTTTTTTACTGCCACCCGCCCTGAAATTGAGCGACTGGATGAGCAGCTTTTCAAGTATCGCGTGGACTTTTCAAGGCTCAAGCCCGATGACAGCATGGCGGCGCTGTGCGTTTCGCGCCCCACCAATCCGACCGGCAATGTGCTGACCGATGACGAGGTGCTGCAGCTGGATGCGCTGGCGCGGGAACAGGGCATTCCGCTGATTCTGGACGGGGCCTATGGCTGTCCGTTTCCGGGCATTGTGTATACCGAGGCCCATTCCTGGTGGAATGACAACATCATCCTGATCCTGAGCCTGTCCAAACTGGGCCTGCCCGGCGTGCGTACCGGCATCATTGTGGCCGGCGAGCCGGTCATTCAGGCCTATGCCCGTGCCAATGCCATTGCCAGTCTGGCCTGTGGTGCCTTCGGGCCGCTGCTGGCCCGTGACTGGTTCGGCAGTGGTGCGATTCTGCGCATGAGCCGTGAGCAGGTCATGCCTTTTTACCGGGCGGCAGCCGAGCACACGCTGGCGGGTTTCCGCACAGCCCTGCGGGGTCTGCCCTGCCATATCCACAAGCCGGAAGGGGCTTTCTTCCTGTGGCTGTGGTTTGAGGGACTGCCGGTTTCGAGCCAGGCCCTGTACCAGCGTCTCAAACAACGCGGCGTACTGGTGGTGCCGGGCGAAAGCTTCTTTCCGGGCCTTGATCCCGGCTGGCGGCATACCCGCGAGTGCATCCGGGTTTCCTATGCCCAGGATGCGGAGCAGGTTGCAGCCGGTATCCGCATCATTGCCGATGAGGTGCGCAGGGCGTACCGGGATGGGGCCGGCTGAACACCGCTGGGGTGACTCGGGCAGGCTCACGGTCATGACCGTCTTTAATGACAAACGGGGGAAACACTTTTGACAACTGAACAGCACAGCGAAACAGTACCGCTGCAGACACTGGGGGATTACATCCGCTGGGGAGCGAGCCGTTTCCGCGAGGCCGGACTGGTATTCGGCCATGGCATGGCTTCGGCGCTGGACGAGTCGGCCTATCTGGTGCTGCATGCACTGCACCTGCCGGTGGACACGCCGGAGCTGTATTTCCGCTGCCGGCTGACCGACCCGGAAAAGCAGCAGGTGCTGGCACTGCTGGAACGCCGCATCCGGGAGCGCAGGCCGGCAGCCTACCTGACCCGTGAGGGCTGGTTTGCCGGGCTGCCGTTCTTCGTGGATGAGCGGGTGCTGGTGCCGCGCTCACCACTGGCCGAATGGGTGGAAAAACGCTTCGAGCCGCTGGTGGTGGCCGATGCCGTGACCTCGGTACTGGACCTGTGCACCGGCAGCGGCTGCATCGGTATTGCCTGTGCCTATGCCTTTCCGCAGGCACAGGTCGATCTTGCCGATATTTCGCCCGCTGCACTGGAAGTGGCTGCCATCAATATCGAACGCCATCACCTCGGCGGCCATGTACAGGCGCTGGCCTCCGATCTGTTTGCCGGACTGGCCGGGCGGCGTTATGACCTGATTGTCAGTAATCCCCCTTATGTCGATGCTCAGGACCTGGCACAGATGGGAGCGGAATTTCACCATGAGCCGGCACTGGGGCTGGCAGCCGGGGAGGACGGGCTGGCGCTGGTGCACCGCATTCTGCGTGAGGCGCACCAGCACCTGACGGATCAGGGGGTGCTGGTGGTCGAAGTCGGCAACAGCCGCTTTGCGCTGCAGGATGCCTATCCGGAGGTGGCCTTCCAGTGGCTGGATTTTGAGCGGGGCGGGGACGGGGTGTTTGCCCTGGAGGCCGCAGCGCTGCAGCACTACCGTGAGCAGGGGGTGATTGCATGAGCTGGCTGGATTACCTCAAGGCCTGGCCGCTGTACCTGCTGCCACAGCATGCGGTTTCGCGCCTGGTTTACCGCCTGACCCGGATTGAATCGCCACGGGTGCCGAAAGCCATCGCCCTGTTCAGCCGGGCCTTCGGGGTCAACCTTGACGAGGCCGAACATCCCGACCCGGCCAGTTATCCGACCTTCAATGCCTTTTTCACCCGCCGCCTGAAACCGGAGGCCCGCACCCTGAGACCGGGCCTGCGCCAGCTGGTGAGTCCGGTGGACGGAACCATCAGTCAGCTCGGCCCCATCAGTGCCGGACGCATCATTCAGGCCAAGGGGCATGCCTACTCGGTGCTGGAGCTGCTGGGTGGGGATGAGCAACGGGCCGCACCCTTTGCCGAAGGCCAGTTCATCACCCTGTACCTGTCACCGCGTGACTATCACCGCATCCACATGCCGCTCGCCGGCTCCCTGCGTGAACAGGTCTATGTACCGGGGCGGCTGTTCAGCGTGGCACCGCATACCGTGCGCACCATTCCGCGCCTGTTTGCCCGTAATGAGCGGGTGGTGGCGATTTTTGATACCGAATTCGGCAGGTTGGCCATGGTGCTGGTCGGGGCCATCAATGTCGCTGCGATCGAGACGGTCTGGGACGGCCTGATAACACCGCCCCACCGGAACAGCATCGGCATCAACCAGTATGCCGGCCTGAATCTGGCACAGGGTGAGGAAATGGGGCGTTTCAACATGGGGTCGACCGTCATTCTGCTGCTGGAGCAGGGCGACCTGCTCTGGGAGAGCGGGCGGGTGCCGGGCTATCCGGTGCAGCTGTTTGCACCGCTGGGGCAACTGCTGCCCGAGCGCTGAACCCCGGATGCCACTTCTGGTCAGTAGTTGCGTCTGGCCATGGCCTCATAATGGGCCGGGGTGAAGCGGGCATTGCGGTATTTCGGCACCTGCACGGCCTGGCGTAACCGGGTCAGGGTATTGAACACGGTAGTGCTCAGGTAGGTATTGGCGACCTCAGGCTCGCTGAGGCCCGGATTGTAGTAAATCTGCCAGGTCACGCGGGTTTTGTCGCCGGCAACCGGCTGCAGCACCCAGGAGCCATTCATGTCCCGGATACGTACCCGGTCCGCCTGACCGGTATCGTAATTCTCCATCCCCGACATGCGTACGGTCACGACCTTGCTGACCGGGTTCCAGGACATGAGTGAATAGACATAAAGGTCACGGTCGGCATCCGGGGCGGGAAAGTCCAGTACCAGATAGTCAACCCGTTCGGTGAGGTTGATCAGGTCCACCACCTTGCCCTGCCTGCAGTCAGCCAGCCAGTGCGTGCAGGCCGGTGTGTCGCCCAGCACGGCAGCCACTGCAGCGGGCACGGCCTCCAGCACCGCAGTGGCGCGCGTGCTGGCGTAACCGCTGCCTGAAGACTGTTCCACCTTGATGCCATCCGCCGTTTTGGCCACATTCCAGCCGGCAGCATGAAGCGGCGTGAACAGCAGCAGCGGCAGCAGGGCGGTCAGCGTGCGCAGGTAGTGCATGTCGTTCTCCGGTGTTGACCCTGTTTTCGGTCCCTGTTCAGGCTGTTTTATCCTCAAAAAGTTCCCGGATCAGTCGCAGGCGGGCAGTACGTTCCGGGTCATCCTGACCTGTCCGGGTGGCCAGGGTCAGTGCCTGCCGGCCCAGCAGGCGGTAAAGTTCGCCGGCTTCAGGCTGCCAGTCCGCAACCGCCTGCCACTGACGTGCCACCAGCTCGTGATCGGCACGTGCAATCGGGCCGCTGAGTGCGGCGGCAGTACCGCTGGCAAAAACATTGGCTGCAGTACCCGTGACCAGCGGCTGCAGCAGTGCCAGCGCCTGGGTGCGCTCCACGCCGGCCTGGGCCAGCAGTTGCAGGCTGGTCTCCATGAGGGCGACCAGATAATTGCAGGCCATGACGCTGGCGGCATGATACAGGAGCTTGTGACGGGTCCCGATACGGAAAGGACGCCCGCCCAGCGCCTGAAACAGGGGTTCCAGTACGCCAAGTGCAGCATCATCGCCTTCCATGCCGCAGGCGGTACCGGGAAAGCCTTCCAGCGCTGTCCGGGGGTCGGCAAAACTGCGTACCGGATGCACACTGGCGAGCACGGCACCCGTAGGGCGCAGTATGGCCAGCGTGTCCGAACCCAGGGCACCGCTGCAGTGAAACACAATCTGGCCGGGCTGAAGCCGTCCACTGTGTGCCAGTGCGGCGGCGCAGGCGGCAAGCTGCTGATCCGGGCAACCCAGCAGCCAGAGGTCGGCAGCAGGCATGCTGCCGATGCTTTCCACGGCGGTGCCTGCTCCCATGAAGGTGGTGGCGCGTGTGCCACTGTCCAGGCTGCGATTCAGTACCGCCCCGGCCTGCAGCCGGTGTTGCCCGAAAAAAAGCCGGCCCAGCACCTGTCCCACGTGCCCGCAGCCTATCAGGTTGAGTGTCATGCGGATCATGGGGGCTGCCTTGTCCCGTAAGGCCGGGTCAGCCTGTTGCGCCGGCTTCGGGCGGTGGGTCACGGGCCAGCAGTTCCAGTTCCTGCAGCAGGGTTTCCACTTCCTGGACACGTTGCCGGATCAGCTGTACCTTGTGTGCCATCAGTTCGCTGGAGGACAGCAGCTCCGGTCCCGGCTCCGGAACCCTGTCTCCGCCGGCCATCAGCCACAGCAGGGGAACATTCAGAATGCCGGCCAGGGTTGTGAGCCGGTTGACCCTGGGTGTGGACGTTTCCTGCTCCCATTTGTCAATGGTCGATTTTTTGACGCCCAACCGCAACGCCAGCTGCTCCTGCGTCAGGTCGTTTTTTTCACGTGCCTTGCGAATCCGGTCTCCCAGTAGCATGTTTTCCATCAGTCGCGTTGTCTCATCCGTTTCTCAACAAGGGTTAATTACCCTAGCGCCCACGGCGGTGGATTGCAAGCCGGGGGCCGGGCTTCGGGAGCAGCCTGCCCTGAACGGGATACAGAAAATTTTGCAAACTCCTGATTCCGGTATCAGGTATTATCAGGCCTCTGCCAGTCTGAAACCGAAGGAAAACACCATGCCCTGTTATGCGCTTGAAGGCATTCGCCCGGTGGTTCACCCCAAGAGTTATGTTCATCCGACCGCCACCCTGATCGGGGATGTGATTGTCGAGGCCGGTTGTTATGTGGGACCAGGGGCCGTGATGCGCGGTGATTTTGGTCGCCTGATCCTGCGTGAGGGTGCCAATCTGCAGGATACCTGTGTCGTGCATGGTTTTCCGGGGACCGACACCATTATCGAACGCCACGGCCATATCGGTCACGGTGCGGTATTGCACGGCTGTCATATCGGGGAAAACGCCCTGATAGGCATGAACAGCGTGATCATGGACGGTGCCCGCATCGGGCATTCCAGCATTGTGGCGGCCATGTGCTTCGTCAAGGCCGGGATGCAGGTACCGGACCGGCATCTGGTGGCCGGGACGCCGGGGCGGATTGTCCGGGAGCTGCGGGATGACGAGATTGCCTGGAAAATAACCGGTACACGCCAGTACCATGAACTGAGTGTGCGCAGCATGCAGTCCATGGTGGAAACCACACCGCTGACCGCGATGGAGCCGGACCGGCCCCGGTTTGCCGACGGCAGTGCGATTCCGCTGCATGAGCGCAAGCAGCAGGTGCAAGGGCAGGGCGCTTGAGCGGGACGGACCCGTTCCGGCAGGCCGCCGACAGGGTTATCCGGCATTTTGCCGAAAGTCGCCCCATTCATGCCAATACCTTGATCCTCACCATTTACGGCGACCTGGTACATGATTTCGGTGGCAGCCTGTGGCTGGGGAGCCTGATCCGGCTGGTGCAGCCGCTGGGCATCAGTGAACGTCTGGTGCGCACGTCGGTATTCCGGCTGGCGGAAAAGGGGATGTTGCAGGCCCGTCAGGTCGGGCGGCGCAGTTACTACCGCCTGACCCCGCGTGGCCAGCGCCAGCACGCCAGTGCCGCCAGGCGCATCTATGCCAGCACGCCGCCGGCCTGGGACCGGCGCTGGCGGCTGGTGCTGACTTCGATCGGGGCGCTGACGCCCGAGCAGCGTGAACAGGTGCGCCGGGAGCTGGCATGGCTCGGCTTTATCCGCATTGATGCCGGTATCCATGCGCACCCGACCGTGGACAGTGATACGGTACGCCGGGTACTGGATGACCTGGGGCTGCAGGAGCAGGTGGTGGTGCTGGAGGCCGGTGCCAGTGACCCGGAGCTGCTGCTGGTGGCCAACCGGTTGATCGGGCGCAGCTTTGACATTCCGGCCCTGAATGCGCAGTACAACGATTTCATCAGCCATTTCAGTCCGGTACTGGAGGCAGCGCGCCAGAGTGCCCGACCGGACCCGGAGCGGTGCTTTCTGGTGCGTACCCTGCTGATCAACCGTTTTCGGCTGATTCTGCGGCAGCAGCCGGAGCTGCCGGCGGAGCTGCTGGAGCCGGATGCGCTGAGCCTTCAGGCCCGCAAGCTGACCAGAGCCCTGTACCAGTGCTGCAGTACAGCGGCTGATGCCCATTTTCTGGCGCTGGGAGAGGTGAAACAGGGCAGGCTCACCCCGCCGGGGCCTGCGTATTACCAGCGCTTTCCGGAGGTCTGAGCCGGCAACCGGCGCGGGCTCACGCGTTACCCACGCGCCCCGGTGCCAGCTCACGTACCACCCGGAATCCCAGGTTGGTGTCCATTTCATCCAGAAAGCGCTTTTTGCGGGCCGCACTGCGGGCCAGGGCTGCCGGGTCGAACCATGAGCCGCCCTTGGTGACGTACCAGTAGGGATCAGCGTCCAGGGAGGGGCTACCATCGCGATTGGCATTCCGGTGTGAGCGGGTCCAGTGGCTGCCGGTGAATTCCCAGACATTGCCATGCATGTCATGCAGGCCCCAGGCATTGGGGGAGCGCAGGCCGGCTTCACTGGCCTTGATGGATGGGATACAGCGCGGCAGGTACCAGCGTCGTCTGGTGGTGTCCCGTGCTGCTTGCGGGTAGGGGAACAGGGGGTTGAAATGCACTTCGCGGCAGCTGATTTCCTCGCCGTGATAAAACGGCGTGCTGGTACCGGCACGGGCCGCGTATTCCCACTCGGCCTCGGTCGGCAGCCGGTAATGCTGGCCGCTTTGTTCGCTCAGCCACTCCAGATACAGCTTTGTGTCTTCCATGCGCACATTGATGACCGGATAGCGCCCCTTGTGCCAGATCAGCTCTGGCCGCAGGAACCATTCAGTGTCCTGCCGGAAGCGCTCGAATTCCTCGGTCAGTACCGGGTAAGTCCCGATGGCAAAGGCATGCCGGATGATGCAGGTATGGCGTGGTGCTTCCAGCGGCTGGTGGCCGGATTCGTCCGGGTGGGAGCCCATTTCAAAGCGTCCGGGCGGGATGATGGCCAGCTCCGGTCCTTCGGTTCCGTTGTGAAGCGGATCACGGAAACCGACCGGCAGTCCGGCTGCAGCAGCGGTTTCAGCCTGGAGCTGGCGGACCTGCAGGGTGTCCAGTTCATCCACAAAATGCAGGCGTGATTCGGGGTTCAGGGATTCGATGGCTGCTGTCATGTATATAAGCTTATCCTGATGAACTGGAACCTTTAGATAACATGAAACCCGCCTGCTGTACAAGCAGGCATCAACTCCCCCCTTTTGTCCACACTGCCCGGCAGGCAGTTGTGCTTGTCCGGTACCCGCCGGGTACGGTACCGCTTGTCGTCTGGTTTTGGTGTTCGGGTCGGGAAGCGGCTAAGGTTGCCGGTGAGCAATCACCGACATGGTGAGATGTTCCTCCTCTGGTGGTAGTGGTAGCCCCTGCAAGCTATTGGTTTGCAGGGGCTTTTATTTTACGCCACGAATGGCCGGATAAAGCTGGCGGTAGCACTCCCAGGCATCGGTATAGGCATCCGTCAAAAGGTCGTCCGGCTCCAGCGTGAAGCGGGTGGCAGGGGCGCTGCACACCTTCCGTGGATCAGTACCGGTGGCGGCGATCAGGGCCAGCCGGGCGGCCCCGAAAGCAGCCCCGAAATCGCCCTCTGCCGGGATATCGACCGGCAGGTTCAGGGTATTGGCCAGCACCTGCAACCAGAAGCGCGAGCGCGAGCCGCCACCGACGGCAGTGACGCGGGTGAGCTCGGTTCCGGCAGCCTTGAGGGCCATCAGGTTGTCGCGAATGGCGAAGGTCACGCCTTCCAGTACCGCCTGAGTGAGTATTTTCTGGTCGCTGTCGTGGCTGAGGCCGACGAAGCTGCCCCGGATGGCAGCATCATTGTGGGGGGTGCGCTCCCCGGCCAGATAAGGCAGGAAGGTCACGGCGGCGGGGGCTTCGGGCCGGTCGCCCAATGCAGCGGTCAGTTCGGCAGCGGGTTTGCCTGCGATCCCGGCGAACCAGTTGAGCGAGTCGGTGGCCGAGAGGATCACGCCCATCTGGTGCCAAGTGGCGGGCAGGGCATGGCAGAAGGTATGCACGGCACTGGCCGGGTTGGGCTGGTAGCTGGCATTGGCGGCAAACAGCACCCCGGAGGTGCCTAAGGAGACGAAGGCGGAACCGGCCCTGACCGTACCCATGCCACAGGCCGAGGCGGCATTGTCACCAGCCCCGCCGGCGACCACAGGCTTTCGGAGCAGCCCGAAGTGTTCGGCCAGTTTCGGGCGCAGCTGCCCGCTGACTGCGGTGCCTTCCACCAGCTCCGGCATCTGGTCAGGATGCATGGCACTGGCTTCCAGCAGTGTGTCCGACCACTGGCGCCGGCCCACATCAAGCCATGCCGTGCCGGAGGCGTCGGAGAGGTCCGACACCTGCTCTCCGGTCAGCCACAGGCGCACATAATCCTTGGGCAGCAGTACCTTGGCCACGCGGCTGAACAGGGCGGGTTCATGGTTGTGTACCCAGACCAGCTTGGGGGCGGTGAAGCCGGGAAACACGATATTGCCGGAAATTTCGCGGAAGGCCGGATCAGCATCCAGTGTTGCCGCCTCGGCGGCACTGCGGGTATCGTTCCAGAGCATGCAGGGACGCAGCACCTGATCCCGGGCATCCAGCAGTGTGGCCCCGTGCATCTGGCCTGAGAGGGCGATCCCGCGTACAGCGGCCATGGCGGCAGGGTGCTGCTGTTTCAGAGCGCTCAGGGTGCTGGCGGTGGCATCGATCCAGTGGGCCGGATCCTGCTCCGACCAGCCCGGATGCGGGCGCGATACGGTGAGGCCCGCGTGTGCAACTCCGATCACCTGCTGTTCGTCGTCCATCAGTACGGTTTTGACACCTGAGGTGCCCAGATCAATGCCCAGATACATGAGGCGCTCCTTGTGGCTGGCATCCGGTTACGGTATGCCGCCGGGCGGGGAATGTAAAGCCGGGCTGGGTGTTTGTGTCAGGGCGGGCGGGCTTTCAGAATGCTTTCAGTACCGCCAGCGGCACAATCAGCAGCAGTGCAAGGGCCGGCAGTTCGTTGAATACCCGGAACCATTTATGCGAGCGGGTATTGCGCGCTTCCCGGAAGGCCAGCATGAGCCGGTAGCAGTAGTAGTGATAGACCGACAGCCCCAGCAGCAGGGCCAGTTTGGCATGGAACCAGCCTTTGCCCAGCAGGGCCGGGCTCATGAACAGCAGTACCAGCCCGAACAGCAGGGTCAGGCCCGCACCGAGGGTCATGATGCCGAACAGGCGCCGTTCCATGACCTTGAACAGTTCGAAGCTGGCGTGGTTTTCCGGCATGGCATGATAGACATACAGGCGCGGGAGGTAGAACAGGCCGGCAAACCACGTCACCATGAAAATGATGTGCAGGGCCTTGACCCACAGATAGGCCATCGGTTCAGCTCTTCAGCATGTCAAGAATGCGCTGCCTGAGGGCGGGCATATCGAGTTCACCCATTTTCTGCAGGGCAATACGGCCATCCGGTCCGACCAGAAACGAGGTGGGCGTGACCTTGACACCACCGAACTCCTTGCTGATGGTCCCGGTTTCGTCAAAGACCAGATCCCAGCGCATGTCACGCTGCTGGCGCATGGTTTTGATGGCGCTGACATTGTCGTGTGGCATGGCTACCCCGATGATCTCCAGTCCCTTGGTGTTCATCTCGTCATACAGCTCGACCAGGTGCGGAATTTCCTTGACACATCCCGGACAGTCGGTGGCCCAGAACACCACCATGTAGGGTGTGCCCTTGAGGTCGGCGGTATCGATCGGCCTGCCGTCAATGGTCTGGGCCTTGAGTTCCGGAGCGCTCTGGGCACCGTTGGGGGAGAACAGAAAGAACCCCAGGGCGCCGGCCAGTACGGCGAATACCAGTAAGGCTTTGATATCCAGTTTCATGTCCAAAACTTGTCTCAACTAAAGGAAGGCGTATTATACAAGGATTTTGGGTCATGACGGATAAAAGAATACTGTGAAAAAGGTTGCTGTGGTGGGAGCCACCGGTTATACCGGGGTAGAGCTGTTGCGGTTGCTGGTGATGCATCCGGGGGTGGAAATCAGTTGTGTGACTTCACGCTCCAATGATGGTACGCGAGTGGACGAGATGTTTCCCAGCCTGCGCGGCTTTCTGGATCTGCCCTTTACCGTGCCGGATGATGGACGGCTGGCGGAGGCCGATGTGGTATTTTTCGCCACGCCCAATGGTGTGGCGATGGATAGCGTACCGGCGCTGCTGAAAGCCGGAACACGGGTCATTGACCTGGCCGCCGATTTCCGTATCCGCGATGCCGGGGTCTGGAGCCAGTGGTATGGCATGCAGCATGCCTGTCCGGAGCTGATTGCCGAAGCGGTATACGGTCTGCCCGAGCTCAACCGTGAGGCCATCCGCACGGCCCGTCTGGTGGCCAATCCGGGCTGTTACCCCACGGCGGTGACCCTGGGCTTCCTGCCGCTGGTGGAGCGTGGGCTGGTGGAACTCGACAGCCTGATTGCCGATGCCAAGTCCGGGGCCAGCGGGGCCGGACGCAAGGCCAGTGTGGCAAACCTTCTGTGTGAGGCCGGGGACAGTTTCAAGGCCTACGGTGTGGCCGGGCACCGGCACCTGCCGGAAATTTCCCAGAACCTGCGCCAGATCAGCGGTGTGGATGCGCTGGACCTGGTCTTCGTGCCGCACCTGCTGCCCATGATCCGGGGCATTCATGCCACCTTGTACGCCCGGCTGACGCACGGGTTTCAGGCCATGGAGCCGGCTGATCTTCAGGCCATTTACGAGCAGCGTTATGCCAGGGAAACCTTTGTGGATGTCCTCCCGCCCGGCTCGCATCCGGAAACCCGCAGCGTGCGCGGGGCCAACCTGTGCCGCATGGCCGTGCATCGTCCACAGAATGGCCGCCGTGTGGTGGTGCTGTCGGTGATTGACAATCTGGTCAAGGGGGCTGCCGGACAGGCGGTACAAAACATGAATCTCATGCTGGGCTTTCAGGAAGAAACCGGGCTGCGTCATCCGGGTCTGCTGCCCTGAGGGCGGCAGTCGTACCTTGAGTCCGCGTCCGGAATACCGCTTTGAGCAGCGGGGCAGGAATACCCAGGTTCAGTATTATCCGGTCTATGAGCGCAGCCGGTGCCGCTGGTATTTCCTGGCCTTTGTGGTAGCCGAGGTGGTGGTGGCGGCATGGCTGTTTTTCAGCGGCTACCTGACACCGGCGGATGCCCGTGACGGGTTGCAGGCCATCTCCCTGCGCGGCAAGCTGGATGAGCAGGGGCGTCAGCTGGAGCGGCAGTCACAGGCGCTGGAGGCGCTGGAAAAGCAGCTGGCTTCCAGCGTGCTTTCCGGCCAGATACAGGCGACAGCCAATGAAGCGTTGCGCCGCAAGCTGCTGCTGGCCGAGCAGGCGCTGACCGAGGCGCGCCAGCGCCTGCTGCTGTATGAGGATATTCTCTCGCCCGAAAGTCTGGAGCAGGGACTCGCAATCCAGTACCTTGGCCTCAAGCAGCGTGAGCTGGATGCACAGGGCAATAAACTGGAGCACGGGCGCGAATATCAGTATCATCTGGTGCTTGCCAATATCCGGGGCAGTGAGTTGGTGGAAGGCCGGGTGGAAATCCGGTTTTCAGGGACGGAAAACGGCCAGCAGAAAAGTTATTCGCTGCAGGCGCTGCGAGTGGACGAGGGGGCAGAGCAGACTGCAACCAGTAATTTTTCACTCAAATATTATCAGAGCCTGGAGGGCTATCTGCGTCTCCCGGATGCTTTTTCGCCACAGACGGTGACGGTGGAGCTCATGCCGCAGCAGGGAAAATCCAGGGTTACCCGAAAGTATGACTGGGACAAGCTACTGCTGTCCCGCTAGTTTATTCAGAGTTAGGAGTTTTCAGATGTTCGGAAAAAGTTCCAAGGCCCCCGCCAGCACGACCAGGCCGGCCACTGCGCCCGTGCCTGCTGCTGCCGTCAGCAGCGGCCAGGAGCAGAGAAACCGCAGCACCCGGGTGGATACCCAGATCGGGGCGGGTACGACCATTGATGGTGATCTGCAGTTTTCCGGGGTCCTGAACGTGGAGGGCGTGATCAAGGGTAATATCACGGCCAGCGGGGATGGTGAGACCCTGATCCTGAATGAGCAGGGCCGTATCCAGGGTGAAGTACGGGTGCCCAGCATGGTGCTCAATGGCTCCATTGAGGGGGATGTGTTCGCCAGCGGCAAGGTGGAGCTGTTTGAAAAGGCCCGTATCAATGGCGATGTTTACTACAATCTGCTGGAAATGGCGGTCGGCGCGGAAGTGAACGGCAAGCTGGTACGCCAGAAGCCTGCCGAGTCCCATCAGACCGCAGTAGCCCCGCAGCAGACGGCTGCCCATGCCGATTCATGATCAGGCCGGATAATCAGACAGAAATTGCAGCGTTAATTGACCCCGGTGATGGACCGGGGGGATAATCTGCCGGAAACGATGGTATCAGGAGATACAAGCAAGATGACAGTTGAAACAGCCGACCCTCTGGTCTTTACCGAAGCGGCAGCCCGCAAGGTCAAGGCCCTGATCGAGGAAGAGGACAACAATGCCCTCAAGTTGCGGGTGTTTGTCAGCGGTGGTGGCTGCTCCGGCTTCCAGTACGGCTTCACCTTTGACGAGAACGAGGAAGAGGGGGATACCGTGGTGGAAAAGGAAGGTGTCCGCCTGCTGATTGACCCCATGAGTTTCCAGTACATGGTCGGTGCCGAGATTGACTACACTGAGGGCCTGGAAGGCGCCCAGTTTGTGATCCGCAATCCAAATGCGACCACGACCTGTGGCTGCGGTTCTTCTTTCAGCCCCTAGCCAGGGCTGGTGATTCCGGAGCCGGCATGATAAAACCACCTTGTACAGGTGGTTTTTTATGGTGATGTCCATGCCTTCCGTTTTTTTCAGTGAGGCGTTTTCATGCGGTTTCTGCCCGGATCGGTCTTCTGCCTTGGCATGCTGCTGCCCCTGTCCAGCCAGGGTTGTGCCATGATGCCTCCGTCCGGTCCGATTGTGCGCATGATTGTTCAACCCGTGCCGGGGTTGGTTGCGGAAGGGGAGCACCTGCCACCGGAGCTGCTTGGGCAGCTGCAGGCGCTGGCCGGTCCGACCCGGCTGAGCTACCTGCGTCCCATGGGACAGGGAAGCCATCTGCTGGGGCTTGATCCGCCTCTGACCCGTGAACAGGGCGGCGAACTGGCTGAGCGCTGGTCCGGACTGGATGCCATCGTGTTTGCCGAACCGGACTACCCGCGCCAGCGCCGCTGAGAACGGACGGACCGTAACGGTAATACCCGGATACCAGGGAGAAAAGGTATGCCATTCATCCAGTGCAGGGCGCAGGGAAGTGCGTTCTTTGCTGTTATCCTTGCCGGGCTGCTGCTGCCACTGGCGGCTTTACAGGCACAGCCGGGGCCGATGGGGACCGTGGACCAGCTGATCCTGAAATACCGGCCTGAGGTTCAGGCCCGCATGCGCACCCCCGCAGCACTGCAGGCCAGGGCGGCACGAGAAGTTCTGGAGACCACCGGCCTTGCCGTCACCTACCGGCGTGCCATGGCACCCGTGACCGGGGCGCATGTCCTGAAACTGCCTCATCCCATGCCGGTCGCTGAAGCCAGAGCCCATGCCGAACGGCTCATGCAGGCCCGCCCGGAGCTGGATTACGTGGAGCCGGATTACCGGCGCTACCCCAGAAGCACCATTCCCGATGATCCTGATTTCAACCGTCAGTGGCATCTCCTGCGCCCGCAGGATTTTACGGCAGCAGTCAATATGCCGGATGCCTGGGACCTGACCCGAGGCAGCAGCCGGATCGTGATGGCACTGCTGGATCAGGGGATCACCAACCATGCGGACCTGAGGCCCAACCTGATCGGACAGAATGCTGCCGGTTCCGGTTATGACATGGTCAGTGATGATGCCGACGGTGATGGTGACGGGCGTGATGCCGATCCTTCCGATCCTGGCCTGTCGGCTTCCGCGCTGGCACCAGCCAACTGGCATGGCACCCATGTGGCCGGGTTGATGGCGGCCCGGCCGGATAACGGCCTGTCGGTGGCCGGGGCGGGCTGGAATACCCGCCTGCTGGTGGTGCGGATTCTGGGAGAAAACAGTGGCAGCCTGTCGGATGAGGTGGACGGGATGCTGTGGGCGGCGGGCGAATCGGTCCCGGGTGTACCGGCCAATCCGCATCCGGCCATGATCCTGAACCTGAGTGTCGGTACGGATGATTTCGAGGAATGCGCCCGCACCGAGCAGGCAGCTGTGGATACCCTGCGTGCCAAGGGGGTGGCCGTGGTTGTGGCTGCCGGCAATGAAAACCGCAATGTGGACGGGTCGGCTCCCGCCAATTGCAGCGGAGTGCTGGCCGTGACCGGGGTGACGGCGGACGGAGCACGGGCTCCGTTTGCCAATTACGGCCGCACGCTGGCAGTGGCGGCACCGGGCGTGGAACTGGTTTCGACCTGGAATACGGGGGCACAGACACCGGCTGATGATGCCGCCGGCAGCCTGTCCGGTACCAGCCAGTCGGCCCCGCTGGTGACCGCCACTCTGGCGCTGATGCTGGCTGCCAACCCGAAGCTGCGGCAGGATGCCATTGTGGCGCCGGGGCAGCGGGTTGCCATACTGGAGAGCAAGCTCAGGGCGGCTGCCCGTGCTTTTCCTGAAACTGTTGACGGTGCATCCGATCCTCGTGGCTGCAACCAGAACCGGCAGACGCCCTGTGTCTGTACCACGGCAACCTGCGGAGCCGGCCTGCTGGATGCCTATCAGGCTGTCAGGGCGGTTTCCACGCCGCCCGTGCTCCGGATCAATGCACCCCGGACGGTGGCGTCAGAAGCCGCCGTGGTGCTGGATGCCAGTGCCAGCCATGATGATGCCTGGGGCGGCAGGATCGTCTCCAGCCAGTGGCGCCAGCGGGATGGTCGTGCCGTCACCCTGACGCAGGCCGACAGCCTGAGTGCCGGTTTTACCGCTCCGGCACCCGTCAGTGATGAGACACTGACTTTTGAGCTGGTCCTGACAGATGATGTCGGCCTTGAAACCCGCCAGAGTGTAGACGTGCTGGTCAGGGCTGCAACCGATACGAATACCGGCGGTGGCAGCAGTGGCGGCGGCGGTGCGCCCGGCATTCCGGGACTGCTGCTGCTGGCGGCAGTGGCTGCCAGCCGGCTGCTGAAGGCCGGATGGCGGAAGAGGCCGCGGATCAGGCAGCTTCCCCGCATCGGGTGTTTACATCATCCCCATTTACAGTGAACCGGGACGGAACTCGAACTGCTGGTCGAGCTGGAGTGGCTGATTGGCCGTGCTGGCGGCGGTATTATCGGCGGCTGCCTGCTGTCGGGCCGGTGCCGGTGGATTACTGGGGCTGGCCGTCTGCTGGCGCTGCAGGGCCGCCTGTTGCTGGCGTTTCTGCTCCCGCAGGCGGGCTTCATGCTGCTGCTGGCGTTGCAGGGCCTGCTGACGCTGCAGGGCCTGCTGCTGGCGGCGCTGTTCGGCCAGCCGTTGCTGCTGTTGCTGGCGACGTTGTGCGGCCAGTCGCTGCTGCTGCTGTTGCTGGCGAGCCCGTGCATCACCGCTACTGCCGCTGCCACTGCCGGCTGTCCGGGTGCTGCCGCCCTGTGGCAGCAGGGCACTGAAACGGCTGATTTCAGCATCGGTGAAGGTACCTGCCGCCTGATGCAGCTGCACAATGCCCTGCAGGTAGGCATACCGGGCACTGGTGTAGTTGCGTCGGGCGGTAAAGACATCCTGGAGCGCGGTCAGCACATCCACTGCCGTACGGGTACCGACCTCGAAGCCGACCTGGGTGGCCTGGGCTGCGGTTTCTGCTGAAACCAGTGCCTTCTGCTGGGCCTGAACCTGGCTGATGTTGGACTCGATGGCCAGATAGGCGCTGCGCACCTGCTGCTCCATCTGGCGCTCGGCATAATCGTAATCCTGCTGGGCCTTGCGGAACTGGTGCTGGGCTTGACGGATACGTGACTCATAGGCACCGCCCTCGTAAAGCGACATGCTGGCCTCAACCCCGACATTCAGGCCGGTATTGATGGGGTCTGTCGGGTATTCGGTCACGGCCAGGGCACCGGTATGACGTGCATAGGCATTGACGATCGGGCTGCGGGTGGCACGCTGGACCTCAATCTGCTTCTGGGCCAGATCAATGGCGGCCCGGGAAGCCTGCAGGGCCTTGTTATTGTTTTTCGCGAGTTCAAGCCAGGCATCAATGTTCCGGGGGGACGGGATCAGCAATTGCAGGTTGCTGGCCGGTCCGCTCAGGGTGTCGTAATTCTTGCCGGTCAGGGCCCGCAGGGCCTCGCGGGCGTTGTTGACCGCTTCCCGTGCACCCACTTCCTGGGCAATGGCGGCATTGCTGCGTGACTCGGCTTCCCGCACATCGGTAATGGCGGATCTGCCGGCATCGAAAAAGGCCCGGACCTGAAGCAGCTGCTGCTGGACCGCCTTGGTTTCGGTGCTGGCCACCCGGTGGGTTTCCTGGGCGAGCAGAAAGTTGAAGTAGGCCGTGGATACCCGGGTGGCGAGGGTTTCACGCTGCTGTTCCAGCTGCCGCTGGGCCTGGGTGATGCTGGCATCAACCTGGTCGATGCGGGCTCCGATCTGGCGGTTGTAAAGGGATTTGGTCACTCCCAGGGTATAGGTACCGTTCAGGCTGGCCGTCGTATCCGAATCCTGGATATCGATCTGTTCGCGTCCGTAAAGATTGCCACTGATGCTGACCTGAGGTTTTTCGGCAGCCAGTGCCTGTGGTTTGTTTTCCAGCGTGGCCAGGTAGTTGGTTTCCAGGGCCTTGAGCTGGGCATCGTATTCCCTGGCCTGCTGATAGACCTGCAGAAAGGTTTCGCCGTGTGCCAGCCCGGCCTGCAAACCCAGAACCAGGCAGATTGCAGCCGGTAGTGAGCGGTATGTCATAACGTTGTGTTCCATTTTTCTGTCAAAGCCCCCTGACAGGCTCTGCCTGATTCTCGTGGTATCTGTTGTACGCCAGGCACCAGTGCATGCCGGATGAACGGTCAGGGGAGCGGATGTCTCCATGAAAAACAGGGCAATACCCACCAGGTAGACACCGACTGCCATCAAGTCGGGCCGTGTTGCCCGCCACCCTACCTATAGCATGCCTGTCCGGCTTTTAGAAGCCGGTCCGAGGTGGCTTGCCATGATTTAATCCCGGCGGTGCCCCAAAAGCGCTAAAATTCGTTACACTGCGCACAGGTTGTGATTATGCAATCAGATGGCCCGGATTGGCCACCCCATAATAAACAAAGGCGTGTATTTATGTTTCAAAAGCTTGCCCATATCAACCGTTCTGCCGGGTTCTGGGGCGGATTGCTGCTGCTGGGTCTCGGACTGGAGCTGGGCGCCCTGTTCTATCAGTATGTGCTTGATTATGCACCCTGTGTATTGTGTGTACAGGTTCGTGCCTGGGTGATGGGATTGCTGCTGGTTGGCCTGTTGGGGCTGTGGCTGCGGCATAGCCGTATCGGCCTGATTCTGGCCAACCTGCTGGGTCTGGCGGGATCACTGGGCCTGCTGGAGCGCTCCTACCAGACCCTGGGGACCGAAATGGGGTTTGTCGAGGGCACCTGTTCCCTGACGGCCGGTTTTCCGGCTTTTCTGCCGCTGAATGTCTGGTGGCCGGCAGTGTTCAAACCCCTGGAGTCCTGTGGTTATACCCCGTGGATCATTCCTGACCTGCTCAGCATGGCGGAAGCCCTGATCGTGATTTCTGTCGCCCTGGTGTTGCTGTTTGTGCTCATGTTGCCAGCCAGTCTTGTGGCCGCTACCGGACAACAGGGCAAGTAAGGGTGGGGGAGCCGTTATCCGCCGGTACGGATGAGCCACCGGCACGGGTTGTGCTGCTCGGGCTCTGGCTCCGGCGCCTGCTCGGGACCCTGTCGGCCCTGGTGCTGTCGGCCCTGATGCTGCTCATTCCGGTGGACGCGCTGGGGCGTGTGCTGTTTTCCACGCCGGTACCGGGACGGGAGACGATGAGCGCTTATCTGCTGGCCGCCCTGATTTTTCTGGGTCTGCCGCTGGTCACGGCAAAGGCGGGCCATGTCACACTCAGGCTGCTGGAAACCCGCCTGCCGCCCGGATTGCGACGTTATCAGGAGCAGTCTGTCGGCCTGCTCGGCACCCTGGCCTTTGCAACCCTGAGCGGGCTGCTGTGGCAGCATGCCATGCACATCCGGGAGTTGCAGGATACCACGGCTGTCCTGCAACTCCCGTTCTTCTGGCTGGTACTCCTGATGGCGCTGAGCTCGGGCCTTTCTGCCGCCCTGCTGGCACTGATGCTGCTGACAGGCCGCAGGCACCTGATTGTGCAGGACAATGACGATTATCAGGCCTGAGGAGGGCGTGTGGAATACAGTCTGATCGGGTTTGCCTGCCTGTTGGTCTTCATGGTGTTACGGATACCATTGGCCGTGGCCCTGGGGATCACCGGTGTGGTCGGGTTCGCGATGGTGCAGATCAATGTGTACGGCAATCCCGACGGCTGGGATGCCGCCCTGAAAATGGTGCCACAGGTAGTGATTGAAACCGGACTGAATGACAGTCTGGCGGTGGTGCCGCTGTTTATCCTGATGAGCCATTTTATCACCGAGGCCGGGATTTCAGGTCAGCTGTACCGGGCCGCGTGTACGTTTCTGGGGCACCTGCGCGGTGGATTGGCGATGGCGACCGTGGTGGCCTGCGGGCTGTTTTCCGCCGTTTGCGGCAGCTCCATGGCCACTTCCGCCATCATGTCCAGAGTCGCCATGCCATCAATGCGCCGGCACAGGTATGCTGACAGTCTGGCTGCCGGCTCGATTGCCGCCGGCGGGACGCTTGGTATCCTGATTCCGCCCAGCGTGATTCTGGTGATGTATGGCCTCATGACCGGGACCGACATTGGCCGGCTTTTTGTGGCGGGGATTCTGCCCGGTGTCCTGGGGGTGCTGCTCTATATGGCCGCAGTGTGGGTGACTGTACGTCTGGACCCGGACAGTGGTCCGGCCACCGGGCGCAGCAGCTGGTCCGGGCGCCTGCAGTCTCTGCGTGGTGTGTGGGGTGTGGTGTTGCTGTTCACGCTGGTGATGGGCGGGATTTACAGTGGGCTGTTTACGCCGACCGGCGCTGCCGGGCTGGGTGCCTTCGGTGCCTTTCTGATTGTGCTGCTGTCTGGGAAACTGGGCTGGAACCGCCTGTATCCTATTCTGGTCAGCACGGTGGAAACCACCAGCATGCTGTTTTTTCTGGTGACCGGAGCGCTGATGTTCTCCCGCTTCATCAATCTGGCCGGCCTGCCGGATGAGCTCCGGGAATGGGTACTGGGCCTCGGGATCAGTCCGATGCTGGTATTGCTGGGGGTGATCGTGATCTACCTGTTTCTGGGCATGCTAGTGGAAAGCCTGCCCATGGTGCTTTTGACCGTGCCGGTATTTTATCCCGTGATGCAGGCACTGGGTTTTGATCTGGTCTGGTTCGGGATTCTGGTGGTGATCGTGACCGAAATCAGCCTGATCACGCCGCCGGTGGGGTTGAATGTGTTCGTGCTCAAGGCGGCGGTATCGGATGTCACACTGGAGACCCTGTTCCGGGGTGTCACACCATTCTGGATGGCAGACCTCGTGCGTCTGGCCCTGGTTGCTTTTTTTCCGGTCATCTCGTTGCTGCTGGCGGGGTAGCTGATGGCTGTTTGGCTGTCGCCGACCGTCGGGCTTGCTTTGACCGGGGAGTTCTTTTAGCCTGTGCGCTGGTTGTCCGGTTCCCCTGACAGGGTTCTGGCGGAGCTGGGCTTCAATGAGAACTTCGGGCAGGCGGGTCAGGATGTCCGGCCAGTCCCACAGAGACCTTTTGAGCGTTCAATTGCTATGAAACCCCGATTCATGAATAACCGCATGTTCCTGTGGTTTGTCGAGTTCCGCCATGCCATGGTCTGGCTGAGAACATTCTACCTGCGCAAGGTGTTCGGCATGAAGCTGGACCCGAGTGTACGCATCTCCTTCAAGGCCCATGTCGACAAGACCAATCCGAAAGGGGTGGTCATTAAAAAAGACACGGTTGTTGCCTTCAATGCCACCATTCTGGCGCATGACTGGGCTACCGAGCGTTATGGTGCACAAAGCCGGATTGTAACCGAAATCGGTGCACGCTGCTTCGTCGGCTGTGGCTCCATCATCATGCCGGATGTAAAGATCGGGGATGAGGTCGTGGTGGCTGCCGGGGCGGTGGTCACGCATGATGTGCCTTCACATTCGCTGGTGGCCGGCAATCCTGCACGGATTGTCCGCAGCGGGATCCGCACCCGCTCCTATGGACGCCTGATTGAGACAGACGGGATTGTAGCGGCCTGAGTGCCGTATTGAAAAACTGACTGGACCGGACCTGAAAAGACCCGAACATCCCTGTCCGGGTCCGTGGGCTGATTGTTATTGGCTTTGCTGCATCAAGTGATCAGTATTAACCGAACTTGCCATTCAGGCTGCTGCCTGTCTGCCACTGACTGCTGTTGCTGAACTGCCAGTTGCTGCTATTACCGCCACCAGTGACCTGATCCTTGCCACCATTGCTGCCGCCATGGTTGCCACCGATCTGGCTGTTGTTGTTGCCACCGCCGGCGACCTGATCCTTGCCACCATTGCTGCCGCCATGGTTGCCACCGATCTGGCTGTTGTTGCCACCAGCAACCTGGCCTTTGTCGCCACTACTGCCGTGGTTGCCGCCAAAGTTACCATTGGCCTGACCCGTGCTGCTGGCGTTGTTGCTGCTGCCGTGGTTGCCGCCGAAGTTACCATTGGCCTGACCCGTGCTGCTGGCATTGTTGAAGCCATGTGCGCTGCCGCCAGACGTGATGCTTTGCAGGTTTTGCTGGGCCAGATGAGAGATTGGGTTCTGAGCCTCCTTGGGGGGGGTGGTGTTCTGTACGCCTGAGGGGATTTTACTGGCGTTGTCGTTGTTCAGTGTATTGCTGAAATGCTGCACATCCGTTGCATTGGCAGCCATTGTTTGCGAAGGAGAATTTGCACCACTGGTGCTGTTACTGATTCCTTGTACCGCATTAAATGACATTTTGATCTCTCCATGATTATGAATTGGGGGAATCCTGAACTCCAGATGAATATCAGTATTCCGGTTTGAAGCGTAGGAAGGAATTGTGCATGGAGTGTGCAGTTCCTGGGGGTGGTGCGGGTTACTGGGATAACCGGTAGAAACTGCCTGTCAGAAGGTAGAGAGTAGGGTTGATTTCGTCAGTTTCGCCGTTTTCCGGGGGGCATGCCTGCTGCAGGGCTTGAAGGGCGGGCTTTTACCCGCCCTGCTGCTGATTTTTTCAAAAGGGTGGCGGGTGGCTATTCCAGTTCTACCACCAGATCGCCCTGTTCCACCAGCTCTCCGGCATGCAGGTGGATCTTTTTCACCACACCGTCACGTGGAGCGGTAATCGTGGTTTCCATCTTCATGGCCTCAATCACGAACAGGGGCGCATTCTGTTCCACGGTATCCCCGGCCTTGACCAGTACGGCAGACAGCTTGCCCTGCAGCGAGGTGCCGATTTCGTTCGGCTCCACCGCCTTGACATTGCTGGCCTTGGTGGGCTTGACGGAAAGGTCGCGAATCTGGACGGCCCGAATCTGGCCATTGAATTCGAAGGTCACGGTACACATGCCGCTTTCATCGGCGGGCGAGCGGTACAAGAGGCGGATGATCAGCACCTTGCCGCGCCCCAGTTCCACCGTGACTTCCTCGTTGAGCCGGAGTCCGTAGAAGAACAGCGGGGTCGGCAGGTGGCTGACGTTGGCATAAAGCTGCTGGTGCTGGTAGAACTCGCGGAAAACGGATGGATACATCTTGTAGGACAGGAAATCCAGGAAGGTCTGCTCCGGGTCGAACTCTGTCTTGAAGGCGGCAAAATCGGCCTCCAGGTCTACCGGCTTCAGGTGATCATTCGGACGCCCGGTGTAAGGCTTTTCACCTTTGAGAATGACGGCTGACAGTCTGGCCGGGAAACCGCCCGGCACCTGCCCCAGGCCGCCCTTGAACAGGTCGATGACCGAATCCGGGAACGCGAGTGACTTGCCGCGCTCCAGCACATCTTCTTCGGTCAGGCCGTTGGAGGTCATGTAAATGGCCATGTCGCCCACGACCTTGGAAGAGGGAGTGACCTTGACAATATCACCGAACATGCGGTTGACAATTTCGTAGTTCTTTTTCACCTCTTCAAATTTGTGTTCCAGTCCCAGGGCAATCGCCTGCGGACGCAGGTTGGAATACTGTCCGCCGGGAATCTCGTGGTTATAGACTTCTGCCGTCCCCGCCTTGAGACCGGACTCAAACGGGTAGTACATCTCGCGTACATCTTCCCAGTAGTTGGCGTAGTCATTGAGTGAGCGCAGGTTGAACGGCTGTTCACGCGGCTGGCCTTCCATGGCGGCGATGAGCGAATTGAGGTTGACCTGGGAGGTCAGGCCGGACATGGAACTCAGGCAGCCATCGACCACATCGACCCCGCACTCAATCGCCTTGAGCAGGGTGGCGGCCTGAATCGAGGCGGTATCGTGGGTATGCAGGTGGATCGGAATGCCGACCGCCTCTTTCAGGGCCGGAATCAGGGCCTCCGCCGCATAAGGTTTCAACAGGCCTGCCATGTCCTTGACCGCGAGCATGTGCGCCCCGGCGTCCTCCAGCTGTCTGGCCAGATCCAGGTAATACTGCAGGTTGTACTTGTAACCCGTTTCCTTGCGCAATACATCACCGGTATAGCAGATGGTGCCTTCGGCAATTCCGCCGGTCCGCTCGCGCACCACCTGAATGGACTTGCGCATGCCTTCAATCCAGTTGAGCGAATCGAAGATGCGGAACACATCAATGCCGCTTTCCCAGGCCTTTTCGATGAAGGCTTCAATCAGGTTGTCCGGGTAGGCGGTATAACCGACCGCGTTTGAGCCCCGGAACAGCATCTGCAGCAAAATATTGGGTACCGCCTCGCGAATCTGTTTCAGCCGGTCCCAGGGGCATTCATGCAGGAAGCGCATGGCCACATCAAAGGTCGCCCCGCCCCACATCTCCAGCGAAAACAGCTGCGGATGGTTGCGCGCCAGCCCTTCGGCCACCTTCATCATGTCCACGGTACGCACCCGTGTGGCCAGCAGCGACTGGTGGGCATCACGCAGGGTGGTGTCGGTGTACAGAATGGAAGGCTGATCCTTGACCCACTGACAGAATTGCTCCGGCCCCAGCTCCGTCAGCCGGTCTTTGGTGCCTTGCGGATAATCCCCGACCGGGTTGAAGGCTGGAATGAGCGGCTGCCGGAAATGTTTGCGGGTATCAATGTATTTGACATCCGGATTGCCGTTGACGATCACATCACCGATAAACTTCAGGGTTTTGGTGCCACGGTCGAAGCGCTGCGGGGTGTGGAACAGTTCCGGATGCTGGTCGATGAAGGTAACGGTCGCCTGGCCACTGGCAAATACCGGGTGTTCCAGCACATTTTCCAGAAAGCCGATATTGGTCTTGACACCCCGGATGCGGAATTCCTTCAGGGCGCGCAGGTTGCGGCTGATGGCACCATCCAGCCGGCGTCCGAAGGAGGTGACCTTGACCAGCATGGAGTCGAAAAAGGGCGAGACCCTGGCCCCCGGATAGGCGGCCCCCACATCCAGCCGGATACCGAAACCACCGGTGGAGCGATAGGCGATAATGGTGCCGTAATCGGGTTTGAAGCCGTTTTCCGGGTCTTCAGTGGTGATGCGGCACTGCACCGCATAACCGTTGCAGCGCACACTGTCCTGGGAAGGGATGCTGATGCCGGGGTCGGACAGCTTGCGCCCTTCAGCGATCATGATCTGGCTTCTGACGATGTCGATGCCGGTGATCTGTTCGGTGATGGTGTGCTCGACCTGTACCCTGGGATTGACTTCGATGAAATAGATGTCTTCCGCCGCATCGACCAGAAACTCCACCGTCCCGGCACAGGAGTAATCCACATGGCGGGTGATGGCCAGCGCGTAGTCGTAAAGCTTCTGGCGGGTTTCATCCTTGAGGCCGGTGCTGGGAGCGACCTCGACCACCTTCTGGAAACGGCGCTGCACCGAGCAGTCACGTTCGTAAAGGTGGACCAGGGAGCCGTGGGTATCGCCCAGTATCTGAATTTCAATGTGCTTGGGGGAGTCGATGTACTTTTCCAGAAAAACCGTGTCATCCCCGAATGCTTTCAGGGCCTCGCTGCGGGCATCGTTATAGGCCTTGGGCAGTTCGGCGGCACTGCGCAGCACGCGCATGCCACGCCCGCCCCCCCCGGCGGCGGCCTTGAGCATGAGCGGATAACCGATGCGTTCGGCTTCCTTGCCGGCAATCTCAAGGCTGGTGAGTGCTTCCCGGCTGTCTTCGATAATGGGCAGGCCGGCAGCAATGGCAATGGCCTTGGCGGCCACCTTGTCACCGAGCTTTTCCATGGCCTCGGGTGTGGGGCCGACGAAGATGATGCCTTCCTCACGGCAGCGACGCGCAAAGCGCACATTTTCAGACAGGAAGCCGTAACCGGGATGGATGGCATCGACCTGATTGCGTTTGGCGATGCGGATGATGCCTTCGATGTCCAGATACGGTTTGAGCGGCTGGTCATCGGCACCGATCTGGTAAGCCTCATCCGCCTTGTAGCGGTGGGGTGAGAAACGGTCTTCATGGGTATAGACGGAAACGGTCTGGATGCCCAGCTCATTGGAGGCCCGCAGGATGCGGATGGCAATTTCCCCCCGATTGGCGACCAGCAGTTTTTGGATTTTGCGCGTCATGGCATTTCCTTGTTGGGAAAGGTGGTTCAGCAAAGGTGCTCTTGCAGGTTTCGGGTTTCCAGGGGCCTTTGCAGTCGGCACCCGTCATTATGGGCAGGGCGGGTTGCCGGAAAGCCCCGTGGAAACGGTCGGTAAATTCTCAGTTCTGTGATGCCGGAGCCGTCTCGGTGGCTGGAACGGCCTGGTTTTCAGCGCTTTCAGTGCCGTCGGCACTGCCGGCATTATCCGGGGATACCGTTTCAGCCGGTGCCATCAGGTTCTGGGGCTGTGCTTCTGTGGCTGCCGGTATGGCCGGTGTGGCGCTGATCGGGGTGTCCTGCTGCTGGCTGACTGGCAGGGGCTGGATGCCGATACCGCCTGCACCGGGATCAACCGGCATCCGGGTTGCCATCCAGACAATGAATACGACGGAAACCAGAATCCAGACGAATGAGGGGAAATTCATGCAATTACTCCTTTCCTTGGCGAGTGGGAGGGGGGAAACTTTCAGCTTCGGCGTACCAGCGTACTATCATGACGGGCCATCGGCCTGCAGTAAAGTCCGGTGCATGCTGGAATGTCGGGTTCCGGGCACGGGAGCAGCGTTTGCATTCGGTTTCCTGTATCGAAATGTTCAAAATATACTGTTGGCATTCCATGACGGCTTTGGTTAGATTATTGACACCAGTTTCTGGCTTGTTGAACATGCCACGCTTCGATCACTTCAATCAACCAATCAAGAGGAGTCCATAACCATGGAATTGAAAGGAAGTAAGACCGAGACCAACCTGAAAGACGCCTTTGCCGGAGAGTCCCAGGCCAATCGTCGCTACCTGTATTTCGCCTCCAAGGCGGATGTCGAGGGTTACAATGATGTATCCACCGTGTTCCGCTCCACCGCAGAAGGGGAGACCGGCCACGCCCACGGCCATCTGGAATACCTGGAAGCCGCGGGTGATCCGGCGACCGGTCTGCCGATCGGCGGCACTTCCGACAACCTGAAGTCTGCCATTGCCGGTGAAACCCACGAGTACACCGACATGTATCCGGGGATGGCCAAGGATGCCCGTGAAGAAGGCTTTGATGAAATCGCCGACTGGTTCGAGACCTTGGCCAAGGCCGAGCGCTCCCATGCGAACCGGTTCCAGAAGGCGCTGGATTCACTGGACGCCTGAGGATACCGGCTTGTTGCCTTCCCGCCTCACGGGGGAAGGCGCATCAAAACCCTGACCCCCTTTCCGCTCCGGGGAAGACGGCTGTCAGGTCGCGGAACACGGGAGAACAAAATGGCGACTGCTATCAGTGAAGGCAACCTCAAGGCGCCGACACGTCATGCACTGGACTGGAAAAATCCGGAATTTTACGATGAAACCGCGGCCATGCAGGAAATGGAGCGGGTGTTCGATCTCTGTCACGGTTGTCGCCGCTGCGTCAGTCTGTGCAACGCATTTCCGACCCTGTTCGATCTGGTGGATGAGTCTTCCACCATGGAAGTGGACGGGGTTGACAGACAGGATTACTGGAAGGTGGTGGACAACTGCTACCTGTGTGACCTGTGCTACATGACCAAATGCCCCTATACTCCCCCTCACCCTTGGAACATCGACTTTCCGCACCTGATGCTGCGTGCCAAGGCGGTGAAGTACAAAAAAGGGGATGTGAGGTTACGCGACCGGCTGCTGACCTCCACCGATCTGGTGGGAACGCTGGCCGGCATTCCGGTCATTGCCGAGGCCGTCACCATCAGCGAGCAGAATCCGCTGGTGCGCAAGGGGCTGGAAAAGGTGCTGGGCATTGATCCGGGGGCCATCCTGCCGCCTTACAGCGGCGTCAAGGGGCGCAGTCTGGCCCGCCGTGATGCCACCCTGAGCCCGGATCAGGCCGAACCGGCAGGGCGGACCACCGGCAAGGTGGTGCTGTTCACCACCTGTTACGGCAATTACAACGAGCCACACCTGGCCCGTGATCTGGTCAAGGTGTTCAACCACAACGGTATCCCGGTGGCCCTGCTGGACAAGGAGCAGTGTTGCGGCATGCCCAAGCTGGAGCTGGGTGATCTGGAGGCCGTGGACAAGGCCCGTGCTGTCAATATCCCGCAGATGATCCGGATGATCGACAAGGGCTTCGACATTGTGGCTCCGGTGCCGTCCTGCGTGTTGATGTTCAAGCAGGAGCTGCCGCTGATGTTTCCGGATGATGCCGACGTGCAGCGGGTCAGGGCACATGTTTTTGATCCGTTTGAATACCTGATGCTGCGTGAGAAGGAAGGCCGGCTCAACAAGGATTTCAAGCAGTCGCTGGGCACGGTCAGCTATCATGCTTCCTGTCATCTGCGGGTGCAGAACATGGGTTACAAGACCCGCGAGCTGCTGGAAATGATTCCGGATACCCGGCTGGACCTGATCGAGCGCTGCTCCGGGCATGACGGCACCTATGCGGTCAAGACCGAATTTCACGCCATTTCCATGAAAATCTGCCGCCCCGTCATCAACAAGGTCAAGCAGGCCAAGGCCGATTACTATGGCAGTGACTGCCCCATGGCCGGACACCAGATTGAAAACGGACTGGAATCAGGTGCCAACGCGCCGCACCATCCCATGACCCTGCTGCGCATGGCTTACGGTTTGTAAAAGGAGCTTTGCATGAAAAAACTGACCCGAACGGATATCATGAGTCTGGAACAGTACGCGGAAAAGCGGGCTGCCTTCCGGGCCGAAGTCATGGCCCACAAGAAGAACCGCCAGATTCATCTGGGCCCCAATGCCACCCTGTATTTCGAGGATCGGCTCACGGTCCGCTACCAGATTCAGGAAATGCTGCGCATTGAGCGCATTTTCGAGGCGGCGGGCATTGAAGAGGAGCTGGAAGCCTATAATCCCCTGATTCCGGACGGTGCCAACTGGAAAGCCACCTTCATGATTGAGTTTCCGGATCCGGCAGAGCGCCGGGTCCGGCTGGCCCGCCTGCGCGGGGTCGACCGGAAAGTCTGGGTCCAGGTCGGGGATTTCGGGCGTGTAAGTCCCATCACCAATGAGGACCTGGAGCGTGAAACCGAGGACAAGACCTCGGCGGTGCACTTCATGCGCTTTGAGCTGACTGCCGACAGGGTGACGGCTGCCCGTGACGGGGCTGCCATCATGATGGGCGTCGACCATCCGGACTACCGTTACGGCATCACCCTGAGTCCGGCCCAGTGCCGGGCACTGGTTGCCGATCTGGGCTGACCGGGAGGCATGATCACGACCGGGCCTGCCATTCTCCCCATCGCCCGCCAGGGTGAGGCCATACTGGCCCGGCGGGCGGCTCCCGTGCCGGCAGCGGATTTCAATACCCCGGCGCTGCTGAACCTGATCGAATCCATGCGCCTGACCCTGCTGGAGGCCAACGGTGTCGGTATTGCCGCTCCGCAGGTCTTTGTTCCGCTGCGCATCATCATTGTGGCCTCGCGCCCCAATCCGCGCTACCCGGATGCGCCCCTGATGGCGCCGGTCGTGATGCTGAACCCGGAAATACGCTGGCGTTCGGAAACCTGTGAAAACGGGGAGGAAGGCTGCCTGAGTGTGCCGGGTCAGCGTGGCATGGTACGGCGGGCAAGCCATCTGCAGGTGTGGTATCAGGATCAGGGCGGGACAGCGCATGAGGCGGGATACAGCGGTTTTGCGGCCCGTATCATCCAGCATGAGCATGACCATCTGGAAGGCATCCTGTTTGTGGCGCGGCTGCAGTAGCCGGGCTGGCATGGAGGGGGGTAGGGTGGTGGTTCAGGGGCTTCATTTTGTTTGCACAATTCATGGCTAGACTGGTACACCCGCTGTAGGCTGACTTGCCTGTGTCCATAACAAAAACCGGGATGCTGTTCATGTTGAAATTGTTGTCTTTTCTGCTCAAGACCGTTGTGCCGTTGGCCATTCTGGCAGGGGGCTATCTGGGCTATCAGTACCTGATGGCGACCGGACCGGAACCCGAACGGCGTCCGCCGGTGGACCGCACGCCGGTGGTTGAGGTGCAGCAGGTCGACCCGCAGGACTACACTGCCGTGGTTGAGGCTTCCGGCGTGGTCAAGACCCGCACCCAGACCAGCCTGGTGAGCGAGGTGGCCGGACGGGTACTGGAAATATCCCCGAATTTCCGTCCCGGCGGTTATGTCAGTGAGCGGGAAGTGCTGGTGAAGCTGGACGATACCAACTACCAGGATGCCATCCGCATCGCCAAGGCCAATATCCTCGCCAATGAAGCGGCACTGGAACAGCTGGATCAGGAGGAACGCAACGTCTATGCCAACATGAAGCTGGCCCGGACCAGTCTGGCGACGGTGCAGAAAAACCTGCAGGTGGCACAGGCCAACATGAACAACGTGCGTCGCAAGCAGGCACCGATCCAGAAGAATGCCGACCTGATTCAGCGCAACCTCAATCTGGTCCGCCAGAACATGGCCATTACCCGCCGGAACCTGGAGCTGGCCAAGCGCGATCTGGGTTCACTCAGCCAGGAGGACCTGCAGCTGGCACGTTCCGACCTGGCGCTGGCCAGAAAGAACCTGGGGCTGGCCCAGAAGGAA
Organism: Thiothrix sp.; assembly: GCA_020442915.1. Classification (GTDB taxonomy): domain Bacteria; phylum Pseudomonadota; class Gammaproteobacteria; order Thiotrichales; family Thiotrichaceae; genus Thiolinea. The sequence continues at coordinate 31,986 of JAGRJD010000067.1, forward strand.
ATGGCACGGGTACGCGAACTGGGACAGCGCCGCCTGATTCCGCTGAATCAGGTCGATGCCCAGGAGCAGGCGGTGACCCAGCAGCAGCAGGCTGTGGCCCAGAAGCAGCTGACCATTTCCCAGAAACAGCAGGGCATTTCCCAGAAACAGCAGCAGATTCTGCAGCTGGAGCAGTCGCTGGTGCAGCAGCAGCAGGCCATCGTCCAGCAGGAACAGCAGCTGGCCCAGCAGGACAGCTCCGAAGCCACCCAGGACCAGAGCGTCCTGCAACATCAGCAGACCATCCTGCAGCAGGAGCAGGCCGTGAACCAGCAGCAGCAGAATGTCACCAGCCTGCAGGGCCAGCTGGCCACCTTTGCCAGCCGGCGCAAGTCGCTGCAGGCCAGTAACGACCTGACCCGTACCCAGCTGCTGCAGCAGCAGCGTAATCTGGAGCGTACCGAAATCCGTGCCCCGTATGCCGGGCGGGTGCTGGAACAGCGGGTGGACGTGGGGCAGTACCTGTCCCCGAATGCGGTGCTGGGCATACTGTACGCCACGGATTATGTCGAGGTGGATCTGCCACTGACGCTGGAACAGTATGCCCTGCTGGACATTCCGGAAGCGTTCCGGGGCGATGAGCCGGCACCGGAGCGTTTTCCGAAAGTGGAATTCCGCCTGCCGTTCGGTAAGGGACCGACCTGGAGCGGGCGCATTACCGGTACCCGGGCCTCACTGAATGAGCAGTCACGCCAGATCAATGTGGTGGCACGCATTGACAGGCCGTTTGAGCGTACCGAGTCGGGACCGGACACGGCCCTGAAAATCGGCCAGTACCTGAATGCCCGTATTGACGGGCGCACCTTCCGAGATGTTTATGTCCTGCCGCCGGTGGCCGTGCGCCAGAACCGTGAGACGCTGCTGATGCGGGACGGGCAGGTGGCCATCGTGCCGCTGGAAGTGGTCTGGAGCACGGAGACCGAGCTGGTGTCCCGAACGGCAGCGCCGCTGGATGCACCGGTCATTGTCACGTCCCTGGGACAGGCAACAGAGGGTATGCGCGTGAGCCTGCCGGGGCAGAAACCGGATGCCGGCAGGGAGGGCAGGCCAGGTGGCCAGTCCGGGGCCGCAGGACAGCAGCCGGCACCGGCAGGATCGGTTCCTGATACGGAAAAAGCCAGCCTGCGCGATACCCCGGAGGCCGGTAACGGCGAGGGGGTCGATACTGACAGCACCGACACCGGGCCTGCCGGGGGGGATACACCCGCAGTATCCGCCCGGCCCGACCAGACGGACGCACCGGCGTCCAGGGAGAACTGACCCATGCATGGAGCCATTGCCTGGTTTGTCCGCAATCCGGTGGCCGCCAACATCCTGATGCTGACGATTGCACTGTTCGGCATCTATACGCTGTGGAACAAGATTCCGCTGGAGGTGTTTCCCGAGTTTGAACGCAATGTCGTCAATATTTCCGTGCCCTATCCGGGGGCCACACCCGCAGAGGTGGAGCAGGGCATTATCCTGCGCATAGAAGATGCCATCAATGACCTGCCCGGCATTGACCGCATTTATGCCGATGCCGCTGAAGGCGGGGCCTCGCTCAGGGTCGAGGTTCGTGACGGTTTTGATGTCACCAAGGTGCTGAATGAAATCAAGACCCGGGTCGATGGGGTCAGCGGTCTGCCGGATGATGCCGAACGCGCCGTGGTGGAACAGCAGGTACGTATCCGGGACGTGATCACGGTGGTGGTGGCCATGGATGGCAGCGACGAGAAGCTGCTGCGCCAGACTGCTGAAATGATCCGTGACGAGCTGCGCAGTCTGCCCGGCATCACCCAGGTGGCCATGGGCGGGGTGCGGCCCTGGGAGATGAACATCATCATTCCGCGCAGCGTGCTGGAGCAGTATGGCCTGACGCTGGATTCGATTGCCGCCGCCATCCGTGCCTCCTCGCGTGACATTCCGGGCGGCAGCATCAAGACCGGCTCCGGCGAGATACTGGTGCGCGCCTTGGGGCAGGCCTATCGCAAGGACGAGTTTGCCAATATCACCGTCCTGAGTCAGGCCAATGGTACCCGCATCCGCCTGGGCGATATTGCCCGGGTTGTGGACGGTTTCAGCGAGGATCCGCTTTACAGCCGTTTTGACAACCGTTCTGCGGCTTTCATCAATGTCTCGCGGGTGGGGGACCAGAATGCGATCGAGCTGGCGGATACCGTGAAGCAGTACATCGTTGAGCGGACCGAGACCCTGCCGGCGGGTATTGAGCTCAGTTACTGGCGTGACAGCTCCAAAACCGTGGTAGCGCGTCTCAACACCCTGCTGAACAGCGCCATGCAGGGCGGGGTACTGGTATTCTGCCTGCTGGCACTGTTCCTGCGTCCCAGCATTGCGGTCTGGGTCGGACTCAGCATTCCGGTCAGCTTTCTGGGGGCTTTGTGGCTGATGCCGGAGCTGGGTGTGACGCTCAACATCATGAGCATGTTCGCTTTCATTCTGGTGCTGGGGATTGTGGTGGATGATGCCATCGTGACCGGTGAGAACATCTACACCCACATGCGCCGCCACAATGATTCGGTGCGTGCCGCCATTGAAGGGGCACAGGAGGTGGCGGTGCCGGTGACCTTCGGGGTGCTCACCACCGTGGCAGCCTTCATGCCCCTGCTGCTGCTGGAAGGCAACCGGGCTCCAATTTTTGCCCAGATTCCCCTGATCGTGATTCCGGTACTGCTGTTTTCCCTGCTGGAATCCAAGTTTGTGCTGCCGGCCCACCTGCGGGGCATGAAGCGGCGTGATCCCAGCAGGATGGGTTTTCTGAGTCAGGCACAGCAATGGGTCTCACACGGGCTGGAAGCCTATGTGAACAGAATCTACCGCCCGTTGCTGGAAGTCACCCTGCATTGGCGTTATGCCACGGTGGCGGTGTTTCTGGTGCTGCTGATGCTGTCAGTGGCCATGATGGCCAGCGGGCGCTACAAGTATGTGTTCTTCCCGCGCATCGAGAGCGAATTTGCCTCGGCCACCTTGCAGATGCCGGAAGGTACCCCCCTGGCGCTGACGGCACGCTATGCGCAGCGCATGCAGGATACAGCGCTGGAACTGCAGAAAAAATACCTGGAACCGGATGGCAGCAGCGTGATCCGCCATGTACTCCTGACCGTGGGCAGTACCGGCTCCCGCCCACGGGAGAATGCCACCGGCTCCTCGCATCTGGCCAGTGTATCGTTCGAGATGGTGGCACCGGAAGAGCGTCAGAACCCGATCAGTACCAGGGCCATGGTACGTGAGTGGCAGAACATGATCGGCGAGGTACCGGGCGTGGACCAGCTCAGCTTTCGGGCCGAGATCGGGCGCGCCGGCGAACCCATCAACTTCCAGCTCACCGGGGCCGATTTTGAGCGGCTCAATGCGGCGGGGGAGCGTATCCGTACCAAACTGGCCGAATTCAGCGGCCTGTTTGACATCAAGAACAGCTTTCAGGAAGGCAAGACCGAGGTGCAGTTACGCCTGCGTCCGGAGGCCGAACAGCTGGGTGTGACCATGCAGATGCTCGGAACCCAGGTGCGGCAGGCCATTTTCGGGGCCGAGGCCCAGCGTATCCAGCGTGACCAGTCCGAAGTCAAGGTCATGGTGCGTTATCCGCAGGCGGAGCGCTATTCGCTGGTCGACCTGACCGGGCTCAATATCCGCACCGCATCCGGTGCCATGATTCCCCTGACGGATCTGGCCGCGGTCAGTATCGGGCAGGGGGCCTCGAAAATTGCCCGCGTGGACCGCCAGCGCATCATCAACATCACCTCGGACATGGACAAGGAAAAGGCGGATGCCACCGCCATCATGGCCAGCATGAATCCCTGGGTGACGGAACTGCTGAAAACCGAATACCCCGGCATCCATTTTGATCCCGAGGGGGAACAGAAGGAGCAGCAGGAATTCACCAACAGCCTGCTGCTGGGCTTTGGCAGTGCACTGCTGATGATTTACGTGCTGCTGGCCATCCCCCTCAAATCCTACCTGCAGCCGCTGATGGTCATGAGCGTGATTCCGTTCAGCATCGTGGGCGCCTTCGGTGGCCACATGCTCATGGGACTGGATCTCAGCATCAGCAGCATGATGGGCATGCTGGCACTGACCGGGGTGGTGGTGAATGACTCGCTGGTGCTGGTGGATTTCATCAACCGCAACCAGACGCAGGGCATGGTGCTGGTCCAGGCGGTACGCCACGCCGGCGGAGCCCGTTTCCGGCCCATCCTGCTCACCTCGCTGACCACCTTTGCCGGGCTGACCCCGCTGATCCTGGAAAAAAGCACCCAGGCCCAGTTCCTGATTCCGATGGCGGTCTCGCTGGGTTTCGGCATTCTGTATGCCACGTTCCTGACCCTGCTGCTGATTCCGAGCCTGTATTTGATTCTGGAGGATATCCGGGCCATACCGGGCGGGCTCTGGCAGGGGCTGCTCCGCCTGTTCGGGCTGGCTGAACGCCCCCGTCCGGAGACTTCGGGGGAAGCCTGAGGCCGGAGCGGTCTGGAGCAGCGGGTGTCGACAATTGCGGTCCGTATCAGACCTGATCTGACGAATGGCAGATCCGGCTGACGATTGGGTGCGTCTGCAGGGAGTGCCCGCTGAAATGGTGGTGCCAGTTGACTATCGATTAGGGGTATGGGTAAAAAATCTTCAATTGCTGCAATGCCGCATTGTGCTTGGGTTTCAGGGGGCTTCAGGGGGTAATTGTCGACAATTTACCGGAAGTCATGGCAATTTTCTGTAGAATTGAGGCGGTTCTCATTTTATCATGCTGACATCTTGAACGGTGAATGGCAGGAAAGACAGTCATGAGCATGAACGAAGTTGATGTGCTGCTGGTCGGTGCCGGCGCCATGAGTGCCACCCTGGGAGCTTTGCTGCGTGAGCTGGAGCCCTCCATGCGTATCGCCATGGTCGAGCGCCTGGATGATGTGGCCCTGGAAAGTACCAGCGGCTGGAACAATGCCGGTACCGGGCATGCCGCTTACTGTGAACTCAACTATACTCCGCGCAAGCTCAACGGCAGTGTCGACTGCACCAAAGCTTACAATATCAATGCCTCCTTCGAGGTTTCCCTGCAGTTCTGGTCCCATCTGGTCAGGAGCGGGGCGTTACCGGCCCCGGAAACCTTCATCAATCCGGTACCGCACCTGAGCTTTGTCTGGGGTGATGCCAACATCACCTTCCTGCGTGACCGCTTTGCAGAGCTGAGCCGGCATCCCCAGTTTGCCGGGATGGAGTTCAGCGATGATCCTGCCGTACTGAAGCAGTGGATTCCCCTGGTCATGGAAGGGCGCAATCCGGGTGAGAAGGTGGCCGCTACCCGGATCATGCGCGGTACGGATGTCAACTTCGGTTCCCTGGCCCGCAGTCTGGTGGGCTATCTGCAGTCCGGGCCGGATTTCGAGCTGCACCTGGGGCAGACAGTCGAGGGGTTGTACCGCATGCCGGACGGTCGCTGGCGTGTGCTGCTGCGCTCGACCCGTGGTTTTGCTGTCAGGGAGTTTGCAGCCCGGTTCGTGTTTCTGGGCGGTGGCGGCGGTGCGCTGCCACTGCTGCAGAAATCCGGCATTCCCGAAGCGGCGGGTTACGGCGGTTTCCCGGTCAGCGGGCAGTGGCTGGTGTGTCGCAAGCCCGAAGTGGTCCGGCGTCATCTGGCCAAGGTTTATGGCAAGGCCTCGATCGGTGCACCGCCCATGTCGGTTCCACACCTGGATACCCGCATCATTGATGGTGAGCATGCCTTGCTGTTCGGCCCTTTTGCCGGTTTTACCACCAGTTTTCTCAAGCAGGGCTCCTGGCTTGACCTGCTGAAGTCAGTACGCCTTGACAACCTGCTGCCCATGATTCAGGTCGGGCTGAGCAATTTCAGCCTGCTCAGGTACCTGATTTCCGAAGTCACGCAGAGCTTTGATGACCGCATCAATTCCCTGCGCGACTACTTCCCGGGCGTTAATCCGGATGACTGGGAACTGGCCATTGCCGGCCAGCGGGTCCAGATCATCAAGAACGAGCCCGGCAAGGGGGGGCGGCTTGAGTTCGGTACCGAAGCCGTGGCCAGTCAGGACGGCTCCCTGGCCGCGCTGCTGGGTGCTTCGCCGGGAGCATCCGTTTCAGTCAAGGCCATGCTGGAAGTGCTGGAGCGCTGCTTTCCGCAGCAGATGCAGAGTCCGGCCTGGCAGCAGTCGATCCGGCACATGGTGCCTTCCTGGGGACAGTCGCTCACCGATGATCCAGTCCTGCTGCAACAGGTACGTCAGGCGGCCATGTCGACATTAAAGCTTGACCGCTATGAAAAGAACCCGGCAGCCCCTGTGCCGGCAGTCGATCTGGTTGAAGCCTGAAGGGGATTATCGGATCAAGGGTTGGTTAAAAATCAGCTTTTGTCCTACATCAAGAATTGAAGCAGAATTTTTCCCTGATTGTAATTTTTCAGAATTCAAATGGTTTTTAGGAAAATAATTTAAAAATCAGGAAATTAAGTTGATAGCTGCTGTTATTTTACTAAAGTGCTTAAGTATTGTATTCATCAATGGTGAATATTAAATTTTATTGATTGTCGACAATTCCTTTCCGGCGTAAGATGACCCCACCTGTCGACAATCTGGCTCGACCTCCAAATCCAACTCATTCGACAAAGGAATACTGACATGACCCGTGAACAACAGATCGCCGCACTGGAAAAAGACTGGGCTGAAAATCCACGCTGGAAAAACGTCAAGCGGGGTTACAAGGCGGCGGATGTCGTGCGCCTGCGCGGCTCGCTGCAACCGGAATATACCCTGGCCCAGCGGGGTGCTGAAAAACTGTGGGAACTGGTCAATGGCAGCGCCAGAAAAGGCTATGTGAACGCCTTCGGGGCCATTACCGCCGGGCAGGCCATGCAGCAGGCCAAGGCCGGCCTGGAGGCTGTCTACCTGTCCGGCTGGCAGGTTGCCGCCGATGGCAACACTTCTGAAACCATGTACCCGGACCAGTCCCTGTATGCCTATGACTCGGTGCCGACCATGGTGCGCCGCATCAACAACAGTTTCAAGCGCGCTGACGAAATCCAGTGGTCCAAAGGTATCAATCCGGGGGATAAGGGTTTTGTGGACTACTTCCTGCCGGTGGTGGCCGATGCCGAAGCCGGTTTCGGCGGGGTGCTGAATGCTTTTGAACTGATGAAAAACATGATTGCCGCCGGGGCTGCCGGGGTGCATTTCGAGGATCAGCTGGCCGCAGTGAAAAAGTGTGGCCATATGGGGGGCAAGGTGCTGGTTCCGACCGGTGAAGCGGTGGAAAAGCTGATTGCCGCCCGTTTTGCCGCCGATGTCATGGGCGTGCCCACCATTGTGCTGGCGCGTACCGATGCTGAAGCGGCCAACCTGCTGACCTCGGATCACGACAGCAATGACAAGCCGTTCCTGACCGGGGAGCGGACCTCGGAAGGTTTCTACCGGGTGAAAAACGGTCTGGAGCAGTCCATCAGCCGTGGCGTGGCCTATGCCCCGTATGCCGATCTGGTCTGGTGTGAAACCGGCAAGCCGGACCTGGGCTTTGCGCGTGAATTCGCCCAGGCGGTGCAGGCGGCCAATCCGGGGCAGCTGCTGGCTTACAACTGCTCACCTTCATTCAACTGGAAGAAAAATCTGGATGACAAAAGTATCGCCAGCTTCCAGGAAGAACTGGCCGCACTGGGCTACAAGTACCAGTTCATCACCCTGGCCGGTATCCACATCAACTGGTACAACACCTTCCAGTTTGCCCACAACTATGCGCAGGGCGAAGGCATGAAGCACTATGTCAATATGGTGCAGGAGCCTGAGTTTGCTGCCCGCGAGCAGGGCTACACCTTCGTGTCACACCAGCAGGAGGTCGGTGCCGGTTATTTCGACGATGTGACCACCGTGATTCAGGGCGGGGCATCTTCCGTAACCGCGCTGACCGGTTCCACTGAAGAAGAGCAGTTCCACTGAGTTTATCGGGACTGTATTCCGTTTGCCCCTGCCCCTTGCGGGGCAGGGGTCGGGAAGGGGAAACCCTGAAAGGAAATTTCCATGACATTCAAGACTGCTGATCTGCTGGATGAGCATGAAGGCAAGGCGCTGCAGGTGCTTCAGCCGGGGTTTGACAACTTCGGCGGCCAGCACCGCTTTTCCGGCAAGATCGTGACCCTCAAGATTTATGAGGACAACTCCCTGGTACGCGAGCTGGTGGCCGAGGATGGCCGGGGCAAGGTGCTGGTGGTGGACGGCGGCGGCTCCACCCGTTGTGCGCTGCTTGGTGACCTGCTGGCCGAAAAGGCGGTAAAAAACGGCTGGGCCGGGATTCTGGTCTACGGCATGATCCGCGATTCGGTCGACATCAGCACCATGGCCATCGGCGTCAAGGCTCTCGGTACCTTCCCGCTCAAGAGCGTCAAGCGCGGGGTGGGGCTGCGGGATGAGAGCGTGCATTTTCACGATGTCACCTTCACCCCCGGACACTACCTGTACTCGGATGAGGATGGGGTGATTGTTTCACCCGTGGCCCTGCAAGGGGAAGCCTGAGTCATCCTGGCCATCAGGGGTACTTGCATCTGTTCGCACTCTGTTACATGTTGGGTGCATGACGGATTTCCGTGAGGAGAGCGGGCATGCGCGTTCTGGTACTGATGCTGCTGGCCCTGTTGTGGATTCCACCTGCCATGGCGCAGGTGCAGGAGCCGTCTCCGGGGCGTTTTTCAGGGGCCGAGACAGTGGAATCGCTGCCGGACTGGTTCAAGACCTCGTTTCTGGAGCTGGCCGATGACCTTGAGGAAGCCGGGGCGGCAGACCGGCATGTGATGCTGTACTTTCATCAGGATGGCTGTCCGTATTGCGCCAGACTGGTGCGGGAGAATTTCCATAATGACACCCTGGTTGCGCTGCTGAAGGCGAAGTTTGACAGTATCGACATCAATATCTGGGGCGACCGTGAACTGACCGATCCTGCCGGCAGGATTCATACCGAAAAAACCTATGCCGCCGCCATGATGGTGCAGTTCACCCCGACGCTGCTGTTTCTGGACCCTGCCGGCGAGGTGGTGCTGCGTGCCAACGGCTATCCGTCCATTCCCAAACTGTATGCCCAGCTCAGGTATGTGAGTGGCAGGCATTACCGTGACCTGTCCTTCCCGGCCTATGTGGAGCAGCTGGCGCTCGAAGCGGAAGCGGCTGATGGCCCGTCCGCCGACCGGGAAACTGCCGCGACCGGCACCCTGAATGCCGAAGCGTTTTTTGCCGGGCCTCCTTTCGACCTGACCCGTTCGGCACGGCAGCCGGCGGCCCGCTATCTGGCGGTCTTTTTTGAAGCACCTGGCTGCGACAGCTGTGACGCGTTGCACCGGACCCTGCTGCAGGAGCCGGGCATCCGTGAGGTGTTGGGACAGATGCAGGTGATCCAGCTGGATGCACGCTCCGATACACCGGTTGTCACTCCTGAAGGCCGGTCCCTCGGAGCCCGTGCCTGGCATGCCGGACTCGGGCTTACCGAACTGCCAGCGATGGTGCTTTTTGATTATGACGGGACGGAAATCATTCGTAAGGATGCCTTCTTCAAGGCGTTTCATTTTGAGAGTATTCTCCGCTACGCACAGGAAGGTGCCTTCCGGAATGAGCCGAATTTCCAGCGTTATCTGGAGGCACGGGTGGCGCGCCTGCGCGCCCTGGGGGAGGATGTGGACATCTGGAAGTAGTGCCTGCCTTCCTCACCCTTTATGGAGATGGACGCCTGGACGGAATATGCTAACCTGAGCGTCCTGAAGCCGAGGAGCCGGTCATGTCCGCAGAGTATCCGATCGTTGCCATCACCGGGGCATCCGGGGGCAGCAACACCGTCATTACCCAGGCCCTGCAGCACATTTTCTACCGCGAGCGCATCAAGGCTGTCTATATTTCCGGTGGGGGCTTTCACCGTTACGAACGCCGGCACATGCGTGAAGCGGTGCTCAAGGCACGGACGGAAGGACGCCGGCTGACCCATTTCGGCCCGGAAGGCAACCATCTGGACAAGCTGGAAAGCATGTTTTTCCAGTATGCGGCGACCGGGACCGGCAAATACCGGCATTACCTGCACAGTCAGGCACTGGCCGACGAGATGGGACAGGAGCCGGGCAGCTTCACACGCTGGCAGGACATGGACCCGGATAATGACCTGCTGCTGTATCGGGGGCTGCACGGTGCCATGGTGCACGAAGACATTGATCTGGCCCAGTATCCGGACCTGCTGATCGGGGCGGCACCGTCCGTGAACCTTGAATGGATGCGCCGGATTGACCGTGACCGGCGGCGCGGATTCTCGACAGAGGAGGTACGGCAGATCACGCTGGACCGGATGTGGGATTTCGCCTGTTACATCGCTCCCCAGTATACCCGTACCCATATCAATTTCCAGACCGTGCCGCTGGTGGATACTTCCGACCCGTTTGATTTTGACAGCCTGCCGACGGCGGATGAGTGTGTGCTGGTGATTCATTTCCAGAAGACGGCCCACCAGACCGATTTCCCCGCGCTGGTGCGCCGCATTCCGGGGGCGCAGATGACCCGGCGGGATACCATGATGGTACCGGGGGCACAGATGGTGTCTGCCATTGAGATCATCCTCATGCCGCTGATCAACCGGCTGATCACGGACAGCCGCCGTCTGCGCGGGATTCAGGCCGAAAACCTGGCCCGTGACCGGGGGGCTGGTATTGTAGGATTCCACAACCAGCTGGGATAGGCCACCTGCAGACCCGCAGGAGACCTGCCAGCGCCGGGGTTCCGGGCTACCCGATCAGACGTTTCAGGGCCTCCAGCCCCTGCTGTGCCCGCTGTTGTGCAGACAGGTGCCGGGCCTCCGCCTTGCGTGGAACCTCGATGCTCAGCACCGTGTCTGCGGGGATGGCCTGCAGCAGTCCCTTGAGGTCGATCTCACCGGCACCGGGCAGCATTCTTTCATCACGGGCGGTGAAAATCAGCTGCTCCAGGGTCGGATTGTCGATGTGGGGCGCATCACAGAACTGCACGTAATTAATGCGTCCGGGCGCAATCGCCGCCACCTGTTCCAGGGTCGAGTCCGAGCGGTCGAAGTGCAGGGCATCAATCAGGATATAACCATTCCCGCTCCCGGCGGTTTCAATCACCTGCAGCGCATCGCGGACATTCTTCACCCCGGTCCAGGGCATCGGCTCCAGATCAGCGGTGAGCCGGTACTGCACAGCCAGCTCGCAGAAACGGGCGAAGTGTCCGGCACAGCGGTCGAGGTTGTCATCATCACCGGCCACCAGCACATGGCGTGCACCCAGTTCCGCCCCGCGCTCCAGCAGTGGCAGATAGCGCTGCGGATCAAACTGCGCTCCGATGCGCACAATCTCGATGTCTGCCACCGTGACCCCGGTATCCTGCAGTACGGCTCTGGTTTCACGCAGCAGCCGCGCATCGCTCAGCAGGGGAAAAGGGGACTCATTACCCGCCGGCAGCAGGCGCAGGCCGACGTGATCATAGCCACAGGCGGCAGCGATCTGCACCGCTTCGGGCGGGGTGGCATCCATGACGGTCAGGTAGGCAAGTGAAAAACGGTAACTCATGGTATTGACAAAACTCCTGCGTTGCTTTTGTACCTTCCCCGGCTTTCCCCCTCACTGTGGGGAAAAGGTCGGGGCAAGGGGCCATCAGTCCCTTATTGCAAGGGTGAAAAACCCAGCGGTACCGCCAGGGTCGAGTTCATCTCCGGGCTCAGCCAGTCCGGTCCGCCCTTGGGCGGCCATACGCCGTCAGCCACTGAACGGGCACGGATTTCCGCTCGCTGGTTGGCAGATTCATAAGGCCAGATCTGGGTGAAGCGCGGGCTGCCATCCAGGGCGTACATGGCGATGTTCATCTTCGACATTGCCGTGCGGGCCGGAATGGCTTTACGCCACTTTTCAATGGTCGGGGCCAGGCCGTTGAGGCGGGTGTGATAGGTCCGGATTTCATAGACCTTGCCATATTCGCCCGGTGTCACCGGTGGTACAAAATCAAAGGGCAGGTAGGTTTCAGTGTGGTAATTCACCAGTTGCTCCAGGCAGCCGAACGGGTTTTCAGCCAGCAGGACCCGCTGACGTTCTGCCACCAGTTCCTCCATGTCGGTAAACCCGCGCAGCAGGTAAACCTCGTTCAGTGCGCCGATATCCGCCCCCCAGGCACCCAGCAGGGTGCCTCCGGCCTCCCTGGCGGACAGAAAGGACTGAATGCCGGGTGCTGCTGCAGCGGCACCGAAAATAACGGTTTTCAGGGTGGTGAGTTCGTAATACTTCATCGTAGTTCCTTCAGGATGGTAAACGGGTCGGAAAACCCGGATTCAGTCAGTCGGTCCGGCCTGATCCGGGGGGCCGGGGTCATCGACAGCAGCAGCACCGGCTGCGGTATGGGCGGCGACATACCCGAAGGTCATCGCCGGCCCCAGCGTGATGCCACCACTGGGGTAATGCCCCCGGAAAATACTGGCCATGTCATTGCCGGCCACGAACAGGCCTGGTATCGGCTGCTGTTTGTTATTGAGCACCTGAGCCTGGGCATTGGCTGAAATGCCGGCAAAGGTGCCGAGGCTGCCCACCACCACCTGCACGGCATAGAACGGTCCCCGGGTCAGGGGGGCCAGCGAGGGGTTGGGGGCATGATCCGGATCACCCTGCACCCGGTTATAAGGGGACTCGCCACGCCGGAATTCGGTATCGGTACCCGTGCGGGCATCGGTATTGAAACGGGCCACGGTAGCCTCCAGGGTTGCTGCCGGCAGGTCGCAGGCTGTCGCCAGTTCCGCCAGTGTTGCACCCCGCTTCAGGTAGCCACTGCGCAGGTAAGGCCCCAGTGGAAACGGAAACGGTCTGGCAGCCCCCAGCCCCCAGCGCCGTTGGGCACGGTGGTCGGCGATCAGCCAGCATACCGGCTCCTGCCCTGCAGGTGTGGTGGCAAACAGGGCCTTGATAAAATCGTGGTAGGCATCTGCTTCACTGACAAAGCGCTTTCCGTCCGGGGTGACGGCAATGATGCCGGGTTTGGCCCGCTCGATCAGGTGCGGAAAGTGGCTGTAACCGCCCTGAGGGGCCGGTACCCGCGAGACCGGCGACCAGGCACCCGGCTGCTCGAAGCTGGTGATGGTACCCCCCGCCTTTTCGGCCAGATACAGGTTGTCACCGGTATTGGTGCCGGGGGCTGCGGAATGGTGCTGGCGGCCCTGCCAGGGCTTGAACAGCTGCTGCTGGCGTCTGGGGTCGTGTGGAAATCCCCCGCCGGCCAGCAGCACGCCTTTGCGCGCCAGCAGGGTCTGTTGCCGACCGTCCTGTTCGGCCACCACTCCGACCACCCGGCCCTGATCGGTCAGCAGGGCGGTGACGCGGGTGCCGGTGTGGATGGCCACGTTTTTGTCCAGGGCCGAACGCAGCAGGCGTGCCACCAGCGCATTGCCGTTCACCAGCTGGGTACTGCGCCGGTAACGCAGCAGGTCGAAGGCATGCCGGCCCAGGCGTTTCAGCACATACAGGGCCGAGGGCAGGGAGCGGGTGGCACTGAAAAAGTGCTTCATGTCCTGACCACTGGCGATGCCCATGCCCCGGAGTGAAATCACATCCAGTGGCGGGCGCAGTTTGTACAGCCAGTCCCCGAGCCTGCGTCCGTCATACGCGGCGGCACAGACCGAACGTCCACCCCCGGCAGCACCGGGAACGGGGTGAAAATCGGGAATGCGGTTGCCGTCGATAAACTGCACGGCGGTATGCTGCTCAAAAAATTCCAGCATGGCCGGGCCGGTTTCCAGAAAATGGCGGATGGCCGGGCTGTCGGCTTCCGGGCCGATCAGGCTCTGCAGGTAACGCAGGGGCTCAGCGGCCTCTTCCTCGATCCCGGCCCGCCGGGCCAGCGGGTTGCGTGGAATCCAGAGCCAGCCACCGGACCAGGCGGTGGTGCCGCCCAGTACGTTTTCCTTTTCCAGTACCACGGTTTTGAGGCCGAGATGGGCTGCCGTCACGGCACCGGCCAGACCGGCAGCCCCGGAGCCGACCACCAGAAAGTCACAATGGGTGGGGGTGTTCATGCAATGTTCCTTGTTGCCGCAACGTGGTGGCGGGAGAAATAACCGGAGGCCCTGCTGGCTTCACCCAGTGCCTGCGCCGCTGCCAGCAGGGCTTCAGCATGGGATTCCATCAGGTCAGGCGTCAGGCGTGCTGCGGGGCCGGCAATGCTGACCGTACCGATGGGCATCCGGGTATCCGGGTCGCGCACCACGGTCGCCATGGCCGCCATGCCCTGCAGGAAGCTGTTGGCATTCAGGCTGTAACCACGCTGGCGCACGGTGTTCAGGATCGCCAGCAGATCGGCGACACTGCCCGGTGCGGTGTCGCCCGGTGTCTGGGGTTTGAGCAGCCCCTGCTTCAGGGCCAGCGCGATGGCCTCGTCGTCACTCATGGCTGCCAGCCACGCCTGACCACCGGCGGAGGAGGCCAGATGTACCACCTGCCCCTGTTCACTGCCGGGGTCGTAGCGCAGTCCGCCACTGGCGCCCTGGGCCACACCGACCCAGACCAGGGTGTCGCCATCAGCCAGTGCCAGCCGCACCAGTTCCCGGCTTTCCTGCGCCAGGGCATCCAGAATCGGCTGGCTGATATTGGGAATGCCGGTCTGGCCGAGGTAGGACAGGCCCAGGGAGGCGAGTTTGATGGTGAGCTGGTAATCCCCCATGCCACGGGTCTGGTTCACGTAACCGCTCTTTTCCAGTTCCTTCAGCAACCGGTGCACACCACTGACCGGCAGGTCCAGTGCCTGGGCGATGTCACTGACCGGACAGCCCAGAGGGTGCTGGACCATGTATTCGAGAACCGACAGGGCTTTTGCAAGCGCGCTGCTCATGATGCTTGCTCCTCTCACAGCCGATGGGCTGAATCTGGATCAATAATAGCAAATAATTTCTAAAACGGAAATAAAAACAAAAGTTGAAATTGATTCACAAAAATGCAAAGATCGATTGATCTGATTCGATGTCTCAGTGTGGTGGAGGAAACACATGCCCCTGACGGATGCCCATGATTTTGTCGCCCGCCTGCCGGCGGCGCCGGTCTATGACCTTGTGGTTGCGGGAAGCGGTGCTGCCGGGATGGCGGCAGCCATTTTTGCCGCACTGAACGGCAGCCGGGTGCTGCTGCTGGAGCGTACCGAATACGTGGGGGGGACCAGCGCCCTGTCCGGGGGGACCACCTGGGTGCCCCTGACCCGGTTTCTCGGGGATACCGAAACCGAGGACAGCCCTGACAAGGTGATGCGGTTTCTGGATGCGGCGGTGGGTGAGCATTCCCCGCGCGCCATGCGGGAAGCCTTCCTCAAGGCCGGTCCTGACGCCATTCATACCCTGGTGGACCAGACCGAGGTGCAGTTCAGGGCCTGTGCTTATCATCCTGATTACATGGCCGATCTGGACGGTTTCACGGTCAACGGGCGGGCGCTGGAACCGCTGCCGTATGCCGCCAATCATCTGGGTAAAAACCTGAAACTGCTGCGTCCGCCGATTCCGGAATTCACCGTGCTGGGCGGCATGATGGTCAACCGTGCCGACATCAACCAGCTGCTGAAGCGTTACCGGTCACCCCGATCCTTTCTGTACACCGTCTCCCTGGTATTGCGTTACTGGCGCGACCGGCTGGTGCACGGGCAGGCGGCGCGCAGCGTGATGGGGCATGCCCTGATTGCACGCATGCTGGCTTCGGCCCTGAAACAGGGGGTCGATATCAGTATCAATACCGACATGACGCAGCTGCAGACCGATGATACCGGTGCTGTCAGTGCCGTGACCATCCGTCAGGGGCCTGAAACACGCACGGTCAAGGTGCGGGGGGGCGTGATTCTGGCCGGAGGCGGCTTCGGGCGCGATCCGGAAAAACGCCATACCCTGTATCCCGCCGGCATCGGTGACTACAGTCCCACGGCTCCCGGCAGTACCGGTCAGGAACATGAGCAGGCGCTGGCGCTGGGGGCTTATCTGGGGGAGCAGGGCGACCAGCCGGCTTTCTGGGCACCATGTTCGGTACGCCGGCGCAAGGATGGCAGTACCGCCGTGTTCCCGCATTTTGTCTTTGACCGCAGCAAACCCGGTACCCTGTGCGTGGACCAGCAGGGCCGGCGTTTTGTGAATGAAAGCCTGTCTTATCATGAATTTGGCAAGGCCCAGTTCAACGGGGGTGACAGTACCCATCCGGCCTGGATTGTCTGTGATGCCGCCGCCATTGCCTGCTACGGCCTTGGCATGGTCAGGCTGGGCGGGGACGACGTGCGCCCCTATCTGGCTGATGGCTACCTGCTTTCGGGGGCGACGCTGGCGGAACTGGCTGGCAGAATGGGTGTGGATGCGGTTAATCTGGAGGCGGCTGTGGCCCAGATGAACGAGGCGGCACGCACGGGTGAGGATACGCTGTTTCAGCGTGGGAGTACCGTTTACCAGCGTGTGAACGGGGATGCGGACCATGGCCCCAACCCCACACTGGGGCCGCTGGTGCAGGCACCGTTTTATGCGGTGAAACTTTATCCCTGTGATATCGGCAGCGCCAGGGGGTTGGTGGGGGACACCGATGCGCGCCTGCTGCGCCGGGATGGCAGCGTGATCGGGGGATTGTACGCCTGTGGCAACGATCTGGATTCCATCATGGGTGGGAAGTATCCGGGACCGGGCATCACCATCGGCCCCGGTATTGTTTTCGGTTATCTGGCGGCCCGGCATGCGAGTCAGCGGGCCAGGGAGCAAGTGCAATGACTGTGACACTGAAGGTACAACTGAATGGCGAAACCCGACTGTTTCCAATTCTTGGCGACCCGATCGCCCAGGTCAAGTCGCCGCAGAACCTGAGTGCCATTCTGCAGCGTCGGGGGGTGAATGCGCTGGTGATTCCGCTGCATGTCCACCCGGAAGACCTGCCGGCGACCATGGCGGTACTCAGGAGCACGGCCAATATCGGCGGGATGGCCGTGACCATTCCCCACAAGATTCCGGCGCTGGATTACTGTACCGGGCTGAGCGAGCGCGCCCGCTTTGTCGGCTCGGTCAACATCATGTACAAGCGCCCGGACGGCAGTTTCACAGGGGACAATGTGGACGGGATCGGCTACCTGGATGGTATCCGCGGGGAAGGCTTCGAGGTGGCGGGCAAGCGTGCCCTGCTGGTCGGGGTGGGCGGGGCCGGGGCTGCTGTCGCCTTTGAGATTCTGCAGCGGGAGGCGGCTTTTCTGGCCATTCATGACCTGAATACCGAGCGCCGGGACAATGTCGTGCATCGCCTGGCGGAGCGTTTTCCGGGGCGGGTCGCTGCCGGCTCCGGCAACCCTGAGGGCTTCGATCTGGTGGCCAATGTGACACCGGTCGGCATGAAGGAGGGCGATCCCTATCCGGTTGAGGTACAGAAACTGGTGGCCACCCAGTTTGTCGCGGATGCCATTACCCGGCCCGAAGTATCGCCACTGGTGCAGTTTGCACGCAACCTGGGCTGTAGCACCATGACCGGTGCTGGCATGTTCAACGCCGAGGCGGAAATCCTGGTGGATTATCTGCTTGGTGATATTTAAAAATATGGGTTAATATGGAAAATATACTTTATGTTGGATAATCACATAAAAATATGTGATTTCTGCAACCTGAACCTGTTGTCTAATACCACCGGGTATTGAACAATGGGATGCCCTGGCTGAAACGGGCCTCCCGGTCTGCAGCCAGGCAGCAAACCATCAGCTCTCTTTGGAGGAGACTATGAAAAAGACCTTACTGGCCCTGAGTGTGGCCGCTCTGACGACGTTTGCCAGTTTCAGCGCTGTGGCTGAGTACCCCGACAAGGACATTCAGGGCATCATCGCCTGGGGTGCCGGTGGCAGCACGGATACCGTCATGCGTTCCGTTACCCCGCATGCCGAGAAGGTTCTGGGCACATCCGTGGTCATGACCAACCGCACCGGTGGTGTGGGTGCGATTGCCACCAAATTCGTGCAGGCCCAGAAGGCCGATGGCTACACCCTGCTGATGAATGCCGAAAACCCGCAGCTTTACAAGGTGATGGGGCTCGGTGACATGGACTATGGTGATTTCACCACCGTCACCCTGCTGGCGCGTGGCACCCCGGTGCTGGTGGCCCGCAATGATGCGCCCTACAACACTTTCAAGGAATTTGTCGAGTACACCCAGGCCAACCCCAAGGGTGTCAAGGTCGGCTCCACCGGCCCCGGCGGTCTGACTTCCGTGGTGGTGGCCATGCTGCAGGCCGAGAATCCGATGGAGCTGACCAACATCCCCTATGATGGTGACGGTCCGGCCCTGACGGCCCTGCAGGGTGGTGCAATTGATGTCATGCCGGCAGTGCTGGGTGCCGCACTGGAGCACATCAAGGCCGGGCGCATGAAAGTACTGGGTCTGGTCAGCAACGAACCCAGCCCGCTGATTGATGCCCAGCCGATCACGGATGATTATCCGGGCTATGGCAAATACCTGCCCTGGGGGCCGTTCTTCGGCATCTTCGTCAAGAAGGGCACGCCGGATGACATCGTGGCCAAGCTGGCCGATGCCTATGAAAAAGGTACCGAATCCGAAGACTTCAAGAAGCTGATGGAGGACCGTGGTTTCACCATCATGGCCGTGCATGGCGATGAGGCCGACCAGTTCCTGAAGCGCTGGCAGTCGGTGACATCCTGGCTGCTGCAGGATGCCGGTGCCACCAAGAAGTCACCGGAAGAGTTCGGCATTCCAAAGCCGGAATAAGCCGCCCTGCTTTCCCACGCATTCCCGGCCTGTGCCCTGCTGCGGGGCAGCATCAGGCACTGAATCATCCCTGTCCCCCTGGTTCCAGGGGGGCAGCAATGCCGGCTTCGGCAGAAGGGCCGGGTTTTAACGGGTTTCACCAGGGGTATCCGCCCCGCCTGTTTCCGGAGGAGGAAAAATGGAGACCCATCCAGATGTCCACAAACTGAGGCTGCATCCCGGCGAGTCGGTATTCGGCTGGCTGATACTGCTGTTCAGCCTGTTCGCCTTTTATCAATCCTACAAAATCGCGGGGTTCAGCTCCCTGAGTTCACCCGGTGCCCTGCCCATGGCCGCCAGTGCCATCATGGTGGTGGCAGCCTGCCTGATCGTGATCAGCAACTTTTCCCGTCCACACCCCGAAACAGGGGGGATCAAGACCTTCATGACACAGGTCTTCCCGCCGACGGTGGCCGTGTTCTGCGGTTTCATCCTGCTGTTCGCCATCCTGCTGGAAAGCCTTGGCTTCATCCTGACCGCCTTTCTGTTCCTGTTTGCCTCGATCTGGTTCCTGCAGAAGCGGGGCGTGATTCCGGCCCTGCTGCTGG
>JAGRJD010000068.1 GCA_020442915.1 Thiothrix sp.
CGACATTGATGACCGGAATGCCTTCAGCACGGGCAAGACGAGTTGGCACAGCAGCGGCGGCGGCACCGGCAGGGATATAGATGAAGGCATCGATGCCTTGGGTCATCATGTCCTGTACCTGACTGACCTGGGTGGCAGTATCATTTTTCGCATCCACCACGATCAGGTCGATACCCTTCTCCTTGGTGTAGTTTTCAACACCCAGCTTGATCTGGTTGAAGAAGTCCGCCTGGAGATTCGGCATTGCCAGGCCGATTTTCTTGACCTCGGCGGCCAGGGCCGGTGTGGTGGCAGACAGGGTGGCAATCGCGGCAGCAGCAGCGACTTTGATCTTGATGTTCATGGGGTTTTCCTCACTCAATAAAACAAATGGCATGGCCGTTGGCAATCTTTCACGCATCCGGGCCATGGTATCCGGGTGCAGACACGGAATGCGGTGTTTACCGCCTCCGTGGGGCTGTTCAGTTTTTGCGGTGCTTGAAGGTTTCAGCCGCAACGGCCAGTACAATGACCAGGCCAATGATTACCGCCTGCAGGAACGGTGAAACATTCAGCAGATTCAATCCATTACGCAGTACGCCAATGATCAGCACGCCGATGATGGTGCCGCCAATGCCGCCTGTTCCGCCGGACAGGCTGGTGCCGCCGATGACCACCGCTGCGATGGCATCCAGCTCATAGGCAACACCGGAACTGGGCTGAACCGAGTCCAGCCGTGCAGCCAGCAGGATACCGGCCAGACCGGAGAGCAGGGCACAGCCGGTATAGACCAGAATGGTGGTGCGCTTGACGTTGATACCGGCCAGGCGGGCCACTTCCGGGTTGCCGCCGACAGCGTAAAGCACACGGCCACCGGCACGGTAGCGCTGGAACAGAATGGCAACCACGAACACAATCAGCATGACCGCCACCGTCAGGGTCAGGAAGCCGCCATAGCGGATGATCGCGCTCATGTTGAACCAGGCCGGAAAGCCGATGATCTGCGAGCCGTCAGTGATCATGTTGGCAAGGCCCCGGGCAATGGACATCATGGCGAGGGTTGCGATAAAGGCCGGTACCCTGAACTCGGTGATCAGCAAGCCCGAAAGCGCACCGGCAAGGCCCGCAACCAGCAGTGCACCGACAATCGCAATAATCATGGGCATTCCAGCCTCGACATTGAGATAGCCCAGGACCATCATGGCCAGTGCCATGACCGAGCCGACAGAAAGGTCAATCCCGCCGATCAAGATGACGAAGGTCATACCCACTGCCATGATTCCCAGCACGGTAATCTGGTCAAGAATGTTCAGAAAATTCCGGAATGAAAGAAACGAGTCTGTTGTGATCGTAAGAAACACACAGAGCAGCAACAATCCGATCAGCGGTCCGGTCGCGCCGCTGAATGAAAAGGCTTCTCGCAGGGATGTTCTCTCCTGACGCAATGTTTGTGTCACCGCCATTTTCTCCTCCTCAGGATTGAATATTTATTCACACATGATTTAAAATCATATTCGAATACTTTTCTACTGTCAACCACTCTGCAAAACCCTAATACTGTAAATTAGCAATTAACTGATAAATTTAAATATTTTCCATATTTGGACTATCAACTGGCTGGAAGCAGAGGGCCTGTCATTGACAAAACTTCCCTAAAAGACTAATAATTCTTATGTGAATAATTATTCTGGTGGAGAATATGGAGCCTAACGACCTTCGACAGATAGCCAACCGCATCAGACGCCGCGACCTTCAGGCCGTGTTTGAAGCCGGGGCAGGCCATATTGGTGGGGAGATGTCAGTCACTGACTTGCTGACCGCGCTTTACTTTCATGTCCTGAATGTGAATCCGGACAAACCGCTGGACCCGGATCGGGACCGCCTGATCCTGAGCAAGGGGCATGCAGCACTGGCCCTGTATGTCACGCTGGCGGAAAAGGGTTTTATTCCCAAAGCCGAAATCAGTACCTTCCTGCAACCCCATGCACGCCTTAACGGCCACCCGAACCGGACCAAAGTGCCGGGTGTGGAAACCAATACCGGTCCGCTGGGACACGGGTTGCCGGTTGCTGTCGGTATGGCGCAGGCAGCCAAGCTGAATCGTGCCGGCTGGCGTACTTTCGTCATTACCGGTGACGGTGAAATGCAGGAGGGCAGTAACTGGGAGGCAATCATGGCAGCAGCCCAGTTCCGGCTTGACAACCTCACCCTGATTATCGACCACAACCGTCTGCAACAGGGAGCCAGACTGGCTGATACCAACAACCTGATGCCGCTTGCGCCCAAGCTGGCGGCCTTTGGCTGGGCCGTTGAGGAAATCGACGGTCATGATATGGTGCAGATCTGCAAGGCGCTGGCACCGGAAGCCGTGACACCGGGACGCCCCCGCTGCGTGGTTGCACACACCAACAAAGGCCGGGGAATTTCCTTCATGCAGGACAATGTTGCATGGCACCACAAGGTTCCCGATGAAACACAATATCGGCAGGCACTGGCCGAACTGGAGGAGGCTGCTGTATGAAATCATCGGTTAATCTTTCCGCCCTGCATGACTGCCGGGATGCATTCACCCAAACACTGGAGGCACTGGCGGCACAGGATGAACGTGTTGTGGCCGTGTGCAATGACTCGGTCGGCTCCAGCAAGCTGGGCGGATTCCGGGACAAATGGCCGGAGCGACTCATCAATGTTGGCATTGCCGAACAGAACATGGTCGGTGTGGGGGCCGGGCTGGCCAATGGCGGCAAGCTGCCGTTTGTCTGTGGAGCCTCCTGTTTCCTGACCGGGCGGGCGCTGGAGCAGATCAAGGCCGATATCGCCTATTCCGACGCCAATGTCAAACTCTGCGGTATCAGCTCGGGTATGGCCTATGGCGAGCTGGGGCCGACCCATCATTCCACGGAAGATTTTGCCTGGCTGCGGGCCATCCCGAATATCACCATTATTGCACCGTGTGACCGGATTGAAACAGCGGCCGCCGTGAAGTTTGCCGCCGCCCATACCGGCCCGGTCTTTCTGCGCCTCAGCCGGGTCGGTGTGCCTGACCTGCTCCCGGAAAATCACGTCTTTGAGCCGGGTCGTGCCAACAGCCTGCGGGACGGTTCAGACCTTACCCTGATTGCCAATGGGGTACTCAGCCACCGGGCGCTGCTGGCGGCGGAGCGGCTGGCAGAGCAGGGCATTGCTGCACGGGTATTGAATATGGCTACGGTCAGGCCGATCGATACGGATGCCATTATCCAGGCTGCCCGGGAAACCGGTGCCATCCTGACCTGTGAGGAGCATACCATCCATGGCGGGCTGGGCAGTGCCGTGGCGGAAGTGGTGGTGGATAACCATCCGGTGCCGATGACGCGTCTGGGGGTTCCCGGTATCTTCCCGCCGACCGGCTCGGCCAACTTCCTGCTGGATGAGTTCGGCATGTCGCCGGAGGGAATCGCCGCCAGTGCTGCCGAGCTGATAAAACGCAAGTAAGGGCAAGACTTAGGGAGGAAATCGGAATGCAAGATGCAATTCTGGCAGTGGATCAGGGAACCACCAACAGCAAGGCCATTCTGGTCGCGGCAGATGGTTCAATCCTGGCGCAGGGCGCTGCGGCGGTCACAACTGCTTACCCGCGTCCGGGTTGGGTGGAGCAGGATGCGCTCCAGCTATGGGACAGCATTCTGGCGGCGATCCGGGCCTGTCTTGACAGCGGGCCTGCAGTGACCATTACTGCGCTGGGTATTTCCAACCAGCGTGAGTCGATATTGGTCTGGAACCGTCATACCGGGGAACCGCTGGGGCCGGTTGTGACCTGGCAGTGCCGACGCACGGCAGCTGCCTGTGAAGCCTTGAAGGCTGCGGGTCATGAAGCGCGGGTGGTGGCCCTGACCGGTTTGCCGCTCGACCCGCTGTTTCCGGCCACCAAGATTGCCTGGCTGCTGGAACAGCATGTTCAGGGACTGGCAGCGGAGGATATCTGTATCGGGACCGTGGATGCCTGGCTGATCTGGAATTTCTCCGGCGGGCGGGTACATGCCTGTGATGCCTCCAATGCTGCCCGGACCCAGTTGTACAACCTGTCATCCGCCTGCTGGGATGATGAACTGTGCAAACTGTTCGGTGTGCCCAAAGCGGCTCTGCCCCAGGTGCAGGATTCTTCATCGCTGTTCTGCCAGACCCGGAATGTGGCCGGGGTGCCGGATGGCATTCCGGTGGCTGCTGCAATCGGGGATTCCCATGCCGCCCTGTTCGGGCATGGTGCGTTTCAGACCGGTGACGGCAAGATCACCTTTGGTACCGGTTCCTCGGTGATGACTACCATTCCCGATTTCATGGTACCACCGCCAGGTATTACCACCACCATTGCCTGGTCTCTGCAGGGCAAGGCGACCTATGCGTTTGAAGGCAATATTCTGGTCAGTGCCTCCATTCTGCCCTGGACCGCAACGCTGCTGGGTCTTGAGAGTGTTGATGCCCTGCTGGCACTGGCCGGGCAGGTACCGGATACCGAGGGTGTGGTACTGGTGCCGGCGCATGTCGGGCTGGGATCGCCGCACTGGAATGCACAGGCACGCGGCCTGATCTGCGGCCTGTCATTTGCCGCCGGACCGGCACAGGTGGCCCGCGCTGCTGCCGAAAGCATGGCATTTCAGGTTTATGACGTGTTCCGGATTGTTGCGGACAACACCGGCAGCGGTATCGGGCAGTTGTTTATTGATGGCGGCCCCAGTCGCAACCCGTTTCTGATGAACAGGGTTGCAGGGTATCTGGATCATCCGCTGATCAGCTGCCCGAGTACGGAGGCCTCTGCGCGGGGTGCGGCGTATCTGGCGGGTCTGGCGACCGGGGTGTGGGCGGACCTGAAGACAGTCGCCGGGCTGGAGGTGCATGGCGAGGTGCTCAGACCAACCATGGACAGGGCCGGACGCGAGCAGGCGCTTGCGCTTTGGCATGATGCCGTGGCACGGACCATGCTGGCGACCTGATTCTGCTTTCCGCCTTGAGTTCAGGGACTGTTAAACAGTTGTTTTGATTTGCCCGATGTTGAGATGATACAGATGCATAAAACCTGATATTCATGATGAGAGAAACTTGTGTCCCGATTGAATGAACTCCGGATGATTGCGCGCATTGCGCAGATGTACCATGTTGAGGGGCGGCGGCAGTCAGAAATTGCCCGCCACCTGCACCTGTCCCAGGCGACGGTCTCGCGCCTGTTGAAAAAGGCACTGGAAGAGGAGATTGTCCGTACCACGATTATTGCCCCGTCCGGCACTTATGGTGAGCTTGAAACCGCGTTGCGTGAACGTTTCAGGCTGGCAGAAGCCATTGTGGTGGAGTGCTCCGAAGACCGGGACGGGCCGGTGATGGCGCGCATCGGTGAGGCAGCTGCCCATTTTATGGAAACGACGCTGCAGAGTGACGAGATTATCGGTGTGTCTAGCTGGAGTGAAACCATTCTGCGCATGGTGGACAACATCCATCCCCTGAAGACCTGCAAAGCCAAATATGTGGTGCAGACGCTGGGCGGTATGGGTAATCCCGCCGTGCAGATTCATGCCACCCAGCTGACGGCAAAATTGGCCAAGCTGACCGGGGCCGAACCGCGCCTGTTGACCTCCCAGGGGGTGGCACAATCACGGGAGGCCAAGCTGGTGATTCTGGGAGACCCCTATGTGCGTGAAACCATGGAGCTGTTTGGCCGGATTTCACTGGCCATTATCGGTATCGGGGCTGTGGAGCCGTCATCCATGCTGGCCCGCAGCGGCAATGTGTTTTCAGCCAATGAGTTGGCGGATCTGGCGGAGGCCGGAGCAGTGGGTGACATGAGCCTGCGCTTTTTTGATCACAATGGCCGGACCATCAGGACACCACTGGATGAACGGGTCATCGGGATTTCCCTGGAGGAGCTGTCACGGGTGGAGCGTGTGGTCGGGCTTGCGGGTGGTGAGAGCAAGACGGAGGCTATTGTCGGGGCCTTGCATACCGGTATTCTGGATGTATTGATTACGGATAAATTTACGGCAAAACGTCTGCTGGCTGTTGCGTCGGCAGCACCAGCGCCGGAGGAGATAAAACCATGAAACGGTTTGAAGGGAAAACGGTTGTCATTACCGGTGGCAACAAGGGTATCGGTCTGGCGATGGCGGAACGCTTCAGTGCCGAGGGGGCCAGGCTGGTTCTGGCCTCGGTGGAGGCGCAGGTGGAAGCAGCAGCTGACGCCCTGAAAAGTACGGGTGCACAAGTACTGGCGGTTTTGTGTGACGTGACTGACCCGGTGGCGGTCAGGCGGCTTTATGAAACAGCGGATGCAACGTTCGGCTCTGTGGATGTATCGGTGCAGAATGCCGGTATCATCACCATTGCCAAAGTGGAGGACCTGACCGAGCAAGAGTGGGATGCGACCTTGAGTGTCAATACCAAGGGCGTATTTCTATGCTGTCAGGAAGCCATCCGGCAGATGCGCAAATCCGGACGGGGAGGGCGGCTGATCAATATGGCATCGGGACAGGCCCGTGACGGTTTCATTTATACACCGCATTATGCGGCCTCGAAATTCGGAGTCATAGGGCTGACCCAGAGTCTGGCCAAGGAATTGGCACAGGAAAACATCACGGTCAATGCCATCTGCCCGGGGATTATCAAGACCGACATGTGGGATTACAACGACCGGGTCTGGGGCCGGATGCTGGGTGATTACGGCCCTAGCGAACTGATGGCCAGTTGGGTACAGAACATTCCCATGAAACGGGCCGGTACCGGTCAGGATGTTGCTGGTCTGGCTGCTTTTCTGGCCAGTGAAGATGCCGATTACATCACCGGTCAGACCATTAATGTGGATGGTGGCCTGATCATGTCCTGAGAGGGGTTGCCCCCTGCTCTTTTCCGTTTCAGCGTCCATTCTGTTCCCCTGCCGCATGATGACCCTGATTATTTCAGGCTTAAGGGGGCAGGAGCATGGTTCCACACACACAACGGGGCATCATCCGGCATCCGGCACAGGTTTACGGGTACTCGGTGCGCGGAGCACCGCTGGAAGTTTACCTACCCGAAGGCAAAACCGAATGCCTGGTATTTGCCGGCATTCACGGCGAGGAAGCGGAAACCACCATCCTGCTGTCACGGGCATTGCGCAGCCGCAGACACACCTTGCAGCACTGTGCGGTGATACTGGCAGCCAACCCGGACGGGCTGGCGCTGGGGACACGGGCCAACGCCAATGGTGTGGACCTCAACCGTAATTTTCCGGCCCGCAACTGGCGAGAGGGGCACGTTTGCCACCGCTGGAGTGAGGGATGCGCACAGGAGGTGGTGCTTTCTACCGGTAGTGCGCCGGCATCGGAACCGGAAACCCTGGCCCTGATGCAGCTGGTCGAACGGTTGAGCCCGGCATACCTTGTCGCCCTGCACGGGCCGCTGGCCTGCATTGACGACCCGCAAGGTTCCGCGCTGGGCTGCTGGCTGGCTGAGGCCAGCGGCCTGCCGCTGGTGGCTGACATCGGCTCTCCGACCCCCGGTTCTTTCGGCTCCTGGTGTCAGGATCAGGGCCGGGCTGTCATTACCTACGAGCTGCCACCCGATTCGGTCTGGGCTTTGCAGGCGGTGCACCTGCCGCTGCTGTCACGCCTGCTGGACTGGCGTTGGAGCGGATGAATAGGGTTTGACTAATGCCATTTAATGGGGCATAACCACAACGGGTATCAAGGTGATTGACCCTTTTGACTCCTGGCCGCGACTGAATCCCGGTATCGCGGTTTGATACAATTAGTTAAATCAGTTCAATTCAATCGAAATTTGGAGGCAGGAATATGAGTTTGATGGGTACACTGGGCAAGGTTGCCATGGGTGTTATGGTGGCTAAGGGCGTAGGCAGCCTGATGGGCGGAAAGTCCGGTCAGAGCGGCGGTGGCAGTGTGCTGGGCGGCCTGCTCGGCAGTCTGGCCGGTGGTGGTTCCTCCTCAGCCGGTGGTCTGGGCGGCCTGCTCGGCAGCCTGGCCGGTGGCAGTTCCTCCTCAGCCGGTGGTCTGGGTGGCCTGCTCGGCAGCCTGGCCGGTGGCGGTGGTTCCTCCTCAGCCGGTGGCTTGGGCGGTATGCTCGGCAGCCTGCTGGGAGGAGGCTCCGGCAGTCGCTCCGGTGGCGGCATGGGCGATCTGGGCAGCCTGCTGGGTGGTGGGAGTGCCGGTCGTGGTGCTTCCGGTGGCAGTATGAGTGATGTGCTTGGCAGTTTGCTCGGTGGTGGCGGTAATACCGCTGCCGGCAGTGGTGGCATGGGTGACCTGATGGGCAGCCTGGGCGGCCTGCTGGGCGGGGCCGCCGGTACCGGCAACAGTGGTCTGGGGGGGATGCTGGACTCACTGGGGGGCGGTGCCCAGACCAGCCCCGGCAGCAACAGCAGTTTCGGTGAGCTGTTCAACAGTGCCTTGCAGGGCAAAGAACCCCAGAAGATTGACCCGACTGACGAGCGGAAGGCTGAGCTGATGCTGAAGGCCATGATCAATGCCGCCAAGTCGGATGGTCGTCTGGATGAGGCCGAGAAGCGTCGTCTGACCGAGAACATGACCGAGCTTTCTCCCCAGGAGCGCGAGTTTGTCCAGCGGGAACTCCAGGGACCGGTGGACCTGAAGGGGCTGATCAGCAGCGTGCCCAAGGGTATGGAGCAGCAGGTGTATTTCATGTCCCTGCTCGGCATTGATCTGGATACCCAGGAAGAGGCCCAGTATCTGGACCAGCTCGCTCGCGGGCTCGGGCTGTCAGCAGATCAGGTCAACCAGATTCATGACCAGCTGAACGTCCCGCATCTTTACAGCTGAGGGACCCGTAATCTGAGAGCTATCCTGCGTGAACCTGCATGCCTGCGCAGGCCTTCGGGTAACAGCCTGTACCACTGACCGGTGGTACAGGCTCCGGGGCAGGGGCTGGCAGGTTCAGGTTGTCGCCAGAATCAGGTCCGCCGCCTTTTCCGCAATCATGACCGTGGGCGCGTGGGTATTGCCCGAAACCATCGCGGGCATGATCGAAGCATCCGCCACCCGCAGGCCTTCCACACCATAAACCCGCAGTTTTGCATCCACGACCGCCAGTTCATCCGTGCCCATGCGGCAGGTACCGACCGGATGATAGAGGGTCTGGCCGATGCGGCGTACAGCCTCCAGCAGTTCGGCGTCGCTCCGGCAAGCGGCTCCCGGCACCTGCTCGGCCTCAATGCAGGGTGCCAGTGCCGGTGCTGCCACGATGCGCCGGGCCACCCGGATGCCGTCCACAAGCACCTGGCGGTCCTCGGCATGTGCAAGGTAGTTGGGCGCGATCAGCGGATGATCCAGCGGATTGCTGCTGCGGATGTGGATCTGGCCCCGGCTGTGGGGACGCAACTGGCAGGCCGAGACGGTAAAGGCCGAAAACGGATGCACACCCCGACCCGGATGGCCGGAAGACAGGGGCAGGAAATGAAACTGGAGGTCGGGGCGCTCCAGCTCCGGGCGCGAGCGCGTGAAAATGGTGACCTGACTGGCCGCCAGTGTCAGGGGACCGGTGCGGTACAGGGCATATTCCAGCCCGGCCCGCAGGCGTCCGGACCAGTGCCCGAGTTCGTCGTTCAGGGTCGGCAGGCTGGTCCTGTACACCAGCCGGACCTGCAGGTGGTCCTGCAGATTCCGGCCCACACCGGGCAGTTCCTGCACCAGCCGGATGGCGTGTGTACGCAGCAGGGCACGGTCGGCGATCCCGGACAGCTGCAGCAGCTGGGGCGAGCCGATGGCGCCGGCACACAGGATGACTTCATGCCGGGCCAGGCTCTGGTGCCGCCGGCCACGGTGCAGGTATTCCACCCCGGTGGCACGCCTGCCCCAGAACAGAACCCGACAGGTGTGGGCGCGGGTGATGACGCGCAGGTTGGGACGGCTCAGGGCCGGATACAGGAAGGCGCGGGCAGCACTCCAGCGCCGCCCGCGCCGCAGGTTGTACTGGAAATAGGCCACACCTTCCTGGGACACGCCGTTGTAGTCCAGATTGAGCGGAATGCCGGTTTCGTTGGCAGCCTTGATGAAACGTTCGGTGATCGGGCGCT
This sequence comes from Thiothrix sp., assembly GCA_020442915.1. Taxonomy (GTDB): domain Bacteria; phylum Pseudomonadota; class Gammaproteobacteria; order Thiotrichales; family Thiotrichaceae; genus Thiolinea. Next base: position 10,028 of record JAGRJD010000068.1, read on the forward strand.
CCAGCGCAAGGTCAGAGACCGTGAGCGGGCCGCCACTGCCATGGTAGTCATCCGCGCCGCGTTGCCGGTCTTCGGAGCGCCGGAAGTAGGGCAGGACATCATCATAGCCCCAGCCCTCGTTACCGAGTGCTTCCCAGTGTTCGTAGTCTTCGCGCTGCCCGCGGACATACAGCAGGGCATTCAGGGAGCTGGAGCCGCCCAGCACCTTGCCACGCGGCCATGGCAGGCGGCGCCCGTTCAGGCCCGGCTCCGCTTCGGTGCGGTAGCACCAGTCCAGGGAGGGGTTGTGCATGGTTCTGAAGTACCCGCCCGGAATGTGGATCCAGGGATGATGGTCCGGACCGCCGGCCTCCAGCAGCAGCACCCGGTGTTCCGGGTTGGCCGACAGGCGGTTGGCCAGAACGCAGCCCGCTGATCCGGCACCGATGATGATGTAGTCGTAGCTGTCCTTGCCGTCCTTGTTACGCGATGGGCGCATGGATTTCTTCCTGAAAACGGGGTGGTTGCCAAGCATAAGGGATTTGAGCGGGTGCCACAATTTCGGACCGGCTCCGTCCGGGGGCAAAATCGGGGGTTTTGGGCGCGGGGGCTGGCTTTTGTTGCGGAAACAACGTTAAGATGCGGTTGTTGCACCGCAAAATACGGGTCCGGACTGTTGACTGGTTGTGTGCCAGCCGGGCCTTCCTTGACTGGAACCGGAGGAGACCGTTAGTGGGAGAGAGTGCCAAAAAGCCGCGCGTGACCGTGACCCGGCTGCGCAACATGAAACAGAGTGGCGAGAAGATTGCCATGTTGACCGGGTATGATGCCAGTTTTGCCCGGATACTGGACCGGAACGGAGTTGATGTCATCCTGATTGGTGACTCACTCGGTATGGTGATCCAGGGGCGGGAAACCACCATTCCGGTAACCATGGACGAGATGGTCTATCACACCCGGGCTGTGGCTGCCGGTGTGATGGAACGGGCATTGACGCTGGCCGATCTGCCGTTCATGAGTTATACCTCACCGGAAATGGCCCTGCGCAACTGTGCCCGCCTGATGCAGGAGGGCAATGCACAGATGGTCAAGCTGGAAGGTGGTGCTCCCCAGGTGGAAACCGTGCGCCAGCTGACTCACCACGGGGTGCCGGTGTGCGCGCATCTGGGGCTGCAGCCGCAGTCGGTGCACAAACTCGGGGGCTACAAGGTGCAGGGCCGGGATGAGGCAGCGGCCCGGCGCATGCTGGATGACTGCCTGATGCTGCAGGATGCCGGGGCTGACATGCTGCTGCTGGAGTGCGTGCCGGTGGCGCTGGCTGAGCGCATTACCGGCAGTGTCGAGATTCCGGTGATCGGTATCGGTGCCGGGCGCGGCTGTGACGGACAGGTGCTGGTGCTGCATGACATGCTGGGCATTTCGCCACGGGCCCCGAGTTTTTCCATGGATTTTCTGCAGGATACCGGTACCATCCCCAAGGCCGTTCAGGCTTATGTGGAGGCCGTCAAGAACCAGTCTTTCCCGACCGATGCCCATTGTTTTGTCTGAAGGAGCCTGCATGGAAATCATTCGCGATATTGCTGACCTGCATCACACCACCCGTGCCTGGCGCAAGGCCGGCGAAACCATTGCCTTTGTACCGACCATGGGCAACCTGCATCCGGGGCATTATGCCCTGGTGGAGCAGGCGCATGCGCTGGGCAGCAAGGTGGTGGTCTCGATCTTTGTCAATCCGGCCCAGTTTGACCGGGCTGCGGACCTGGAAGCCTATCCACGCACTCTGGATGCCGATTGTGCCCAGCTGGCGCAGCTCAAGGTTGATGTGGTGTTTGTGCCCACGGCTGCCGACATTTATCCCACCGGCTTTCTGCGTACCCGGGTGGAAGTACCGGGGATCAGTGATGTCCTGGAGGGGGAATACCGTCCGGGCCATTTCACCGGTGTGGCCACCATCGTCTGCAAGCTTTTCAACATGGTGGAGCCGGATGTGGCTGTGTTTGGCGAGAAGGATTTTCAGCAGCTGATGGTGGTACGCCAGATGGTGCAGGACCTGGATATTCCGGTACGCATTCATGGTGTGCAGGCGGTGCGTGAGGCCGACGGCTTGGCGCGCAGTTCACGTAACGGTTATCTGAGTGCGGATGAACGGGCCATTGCGCCGAAGTTGCACCGGATTCTGCTGGATACGGCAACCCGTCTCAAGGCCATGCAGCCGGAGGCCGGCGCTGGCTATACCGACGACCGTCTGAACAGGCTGCAGCAGGCCATGATGCAGCAGCTGGCGGAGGCCGGGTTCCGGCCTGAGTATCTGGAAATCCGGCGGGCACAGGATCTGCAGCTCCCCACCGCCGGAGATCAGGAGCTGGTAATTCTGGTTTCAGCCTGGCTGGGTAAAGCCCGCCTGATCGACAATGTGCAGGTCTTTCTGGCCACAGGCGAGGTTATCTGAAGGGAAGGGGTGGCAGTAATCGGGGGGAGTCAATAATCGCCGGCAAGTGGCTGCAGAAAATTAAATCGGGTTAATCTTTAAAAAACCGAGCTGCAAACACTGGCGCTTTCTTGTTATGATTGTTCCGTCCAGTGTTTGCAGGCCAAAGCGGATTATTGTTATTATTCGCCCTTGAAACTTGGCAGAAATTGCCCTTTAGCCCAGATCAAAAGAACGTTTTTCCCAAGGCCGGTCTGCAGTGAATGGCGGTTCAACAGTCCGGTCTTATATCTCACTTCCCTGCATCGTTGTTGTTGTCTTGACGACGGGTGTCATCTCCACGCAGGCTAGATTAGTGGGGCGGCCCTGAATTCGGCCTGAATTTTGCCACGCTGGTTTTCCTGCCCTTCCGTTTTTTCCATCTGTTTTTTGCCCGGAACTTGTACCCACAGCAGCCTTGAGCGCTGATGCAGACCCTGCCCCGTTCCGTCCCTGCAGGAGGGAGCGGGGCAGGGGGGATTACTCGTGCCGCAAGGCTTCGATCGGATCCAGGCGGGCGGCCCGCTTGGCCGGCATGTAGCCGAACAGGATACCGATGCCGGCCGAGAACACGAACGACAGCAGGTTGATGGTCGGGTTGAAGGTGAACGGTACCTGCATCAGTTTTGCCAGCAGCACCGAGGCACCCGTGGCCAGAATGATGCCGATCAGGCCGCCCAGGGCCGCCAGCATCACGGCCTCAATCAGAAACTGCAGCAGCACCTCGCGCTCCAGTGCGCCGATGGCAAGCCGGATGCCGATTTCACGTGTGCGTTCCGTGACCGACACCAGCATGATGTTCATGATACCGATGCCACCGACCAGCAGGCTGACCGAAGCCACTGCACCCAGCAGCATGGTCAGCACCTGGGTGGTACCGGACAGGGCATCTGCGATCTGGCGCGTATCCAGCACGTTGAAATTGTCATCCGCACCCGGCCCCAGCCGGCGGCGCTCACGCAGCAGGGTGGTCAGCTGCTCCTGAACCCGGCTGATGTTATCTGCATTGGCCACCGAAATCTGGATATTGGAAATATCGCGGCTGCCCAGCAGGCGGCGCTGTACCGCCCTGAGCGGCATGATCACGCTGTCGTCCTGATCCCGGCCCATGCCCGACTGGCCCTTGGCCTTCAGTACCCCGATCACCTGACAGCTGAAATTTTTCACGCGCAGGTTTTCGCCCAGTGGTGAGCTGCTGCCGTAGAGTTCCTTCTGGATCGTGGCCCCGAGTACACAGACGGTCTGTCCGGCGTTTTCCTCCTCCGGGGTGAACAGGCGGCCTTCGGCCAGGGCCCAGTTGCCGGCGGTGAAGTAATCCAGGTTGCTGCCGGTCACGGAGGTGGACCAGTTGTTGGTACCGGCCACCACGGTGGCATTGCGGCTTACCTGAGGTGCCACGGCGGCCAGACCGCTGATCTGCTGGCGGATGGCTTTGACATCCTCCAGCTTGAACTGGGGTGCACCGCCACCGCCCGGTCCGAACATGCGCTGGCCCGGACGCACCTGCAGCAGGTTGCTGCCCAGGGACGAGACCTGATCCTTGATGGCCTGGGTGGCCCCGTTGCCGAGTGTGACCATGGTGATGACGGCACCGACCCCGATCACGATACCGAGAATGGTGAGAAAGGAGCGCAGCAGGTTGCGACGGATTTCACGCAGGGCCAGCAGCAGGCTGTTCCAGAACATCATGATGCCAGCTCCCGCAGGCGTTCATCCTGCTCCACCTGTCCATCGCGGAAATGGATCACACGTTTGGCATATTCGGCCATGTCGGGCTCGTGAGTGACCATCAGTACGGTAATGCCCTGATCGCGGTTGAGGCTGTTCAGCAGCTCCATGATTTCATGGCTGCGCTGGGAGTCGAGGTTGCCGGTCGGCTCATCCGCCAGCAGCAGGGTCGGACGGGTGGCGATGGCACGGGCAATGGCTACGCGCTGCTGCTGGCCGCCCGACAGTTCAGCGGAAGTATGATGTTCCCAGCCGCCAAGACCTACCTGTTGCAGGGCCTGTCGGGCTGCCGTGGCCCGTCTGCCGGCGCTTTCGCCCCGGTATAGCAGGGGCAGTTCGACATTTTCCTGGGCCGTGGTACGGGACAGCAGGTTGAAGCCCTGAAAGACAAAGCCGAGGTAATGACGCCGCAGCAAGGCGCGTTGGTTGCGGTCCAGCCGTTCCACATGGGTGCCGTGAAACAGGTATTCACCACCACTGGGAACATCCAGACAGCCGATAATGTTCATGCTGGTGGATTTGCCCGAGCCACTCGGCCCCATGACTGCGACAAAATCACCTTCCTCAATGCAGAGGTCCACCCCGCGCAGGGCCTGGAAACGGGCCTGTCCCTGGCCGTAGCTCTTGGTGATGCCGTGAAACTCAATCAGGGCGCTCATGGATTGCCCCCCTCCATGCCGGTGATGACCGCCATGCCCGCAGCCAGGTCGCCACCGGTGATTTCGGTATGACGCCCGTCACTGAGACCGGTTTCAACCCGGACGCGGCGCGGGGTACCGTTTTCCAGCACCCAGACCCGACCCGGTTGCTGCTCGCCGGCGGCAGCACGGGTGCGGCCTTCCGTCCCATTGCTGTTACGGTTGCGGTTGCGGCTCCCACCCATGCGTGGCGGGCGTGGCATGAGTCTGGACAGCAGCCCGCCGGACTGTTCCGGAGGCTGGGCACCGGGACCGGCCCCGGCAGGGGCATTCCCGCCACCGGGTGCGGCACCATCGGCCCTGGGCGGGGTGAAGCGCAGGGCGGCATTCGGTACCAGCAGCACGTTCTCACGCTGATCGGTAGTGATGGTGGCCGTGGCCGTCATACCGGGGCGCAGGCTCAGGTCCTGGTTCACAACCTCCAGCAGGGTCTGATAAGTCACCACATTGTCGGTCAGGGTCGAGCCCAGAGCCACACGGGTGATGGTGGCCGGATACGCACGCCCCGGCCAGGCATCCACAGTGAAACTGGCCTGCAGTCCGTCATGTACCCGCCCGACATCGGCTTCATCCACGTTCACCTCCAGCTCCATGTGCGACAGGTCTTCCGCCAGTGTGAACAGGGTGGGAGCCGACAGCGAGGCGGCCACGGTCTGGCCCGGCTCCACGGCCCGGCTCAGCACCACGCCATCAATCGGGGATTCGATGATGGCCTTGCCCAGATTGCTTTCCGCCGAGCGCAGGCCGGCTTCGGCTTCCATGACGCTGGCCCTGGCGGACTCCAGGGTGGCCTGGGCCGTGATTTCCTCGGCCTTGGCAGATTCCAGGTTCGCGGTAGCAGAGTCCACGCCCTTGCGGGTGGCCACGGCATTGGCTTTGGAAGCTGCAGCACTGCTCTTGGCTGTTTCCAGAGCGATGCGTGCAGCTTCGACATCGGTTTTGGCTCCCACGAGTTTGGACTTGCCGGTACCGACATTGGCCCTGGCCGAATCCACGGCAGCACGGGCCGAGGTTACGCTGGCTTTGGCGGATTCCAGGCTGGCCCTGGCGGCATCGGCTCCGGCACGGGCCGAATCCACATTGGCCTTGGCGGCATCAATGCCCATGCGTCCGGAACTGCCGCTGGTACGGGCGTTCTGCACATTGGCTTCGGCTGCCGATTCGGCGGCCACCGCCCGTTTCCAGCTGGCCACGGCACTGTCCAGCTCCTGCCGGGCCGGGAGTTTGCCCCCGGAGGCTTTCTGCAGCTCCTGCAGGCGATTAAGCTGGGTGCGGGTTTCCAGGGTGGAGGCTTTGGCCTGCTCATATTGGGCCATGGCCTGCTGCAGACTGGCATTGCTCTGCTGCGGACTGAGCTGGGCCTGTTTGAGGGCCGCATCGGCCTGATGGAAGGCGGCATAGGCTTTCTGCAGGTTGGCTTCAGCCTGTTTCTGCCCGGCCAGCGCCTGCTGGTAGCCGGCATTGGCCTGCTGCAGACCGGCGTTACCCTGACCGGCGCTGTTGCTGGCCTGCTGTACGCCCTCGTTGCGCTGGCGGATGTCAAGTTCGGCCTGACGCACATTGTTGAGGGCCTGGCTGGCACTGGCGTTGGCCTGCTGCACATTGGCTCCGGCCTGTTCCAGGCTGGCCTGCGCCTGACGGGTTTTGGCCCCGGCCTGCACGATCTGGGCTTCGGCCTGGGTCACACGCGCCTTGGCACTGATCAGGGTGGCACGGGCCTTGGTGATGGTATCCTGCAGCTGGTCGGTATTCAGGCTGGCCAGCTTCTGTCCTTTTCTGATCTCCTCATTGGCCTCGACCAGCACTTCCTGCACCGTGCCGGACAGTTCGGTGCCGATGTCGACTTCGTTGCGTGGCTTGAGGTTGCCGGTGGCGGTGATGGTGAGGTTGAGATTGCCTGTTCCCACGGTTTCCGTGCTGTATGCGGGAGTGGTGGCCAGTTGCTGCTGCTGGCTGTAGTACCAGTAGCCGCCCCCGGCAGCCGCACCGGCAATCAGTAAGACCAGCAGCCAGCCCCAGCGGCGTTTTCCGGACCCGGACCCGGTGTTCAGCACCAGATCCATGTTGATGTCGGTGTTTACCTTCGGATTGGTCATGTCGTTTCCCTTTGTGCTTGTTGTTGTTGCTACCATGCACCACCCACGGCCCGGTACAGGCTGATCATGGCCAGGCTTTCATCCGCCCGGGCCGCCAGCAGGCTTTCCTGCGCACTGGTGACGCTGCGCTGGGCTTCCAGTACGCTCTGGTAGTTGTCACGCCCGGCCTGATAGTTGAGCTGGGTCAGGCGTTCGGTGCTCTGGGCCAGTTGCAGGTTTTCCAGCAGCAGCGGGCGCTGACGCCGCAAGGACTCCAGGCTGGCGAAGTTTCCGGCCACATCCTGTACCGCCTGCAGCAGGGCTTTCTGGTAAGCGGCCAGGGCCTGCTGGTAGCTGGCATCACGGATCAGCACCTGCTGTTTGAGCTGGCCACCGTCAAACAGTGGGGCACTGATGGACGCCAGCAGTGAACGGGCCAGACTGCTGGTGTCGATGAGATCACTCAGTCTGGCACTGCTCAGGCTCAGGGCACCGCCAAGCCGGAAGGATGGATACTGGTTGGCCTTGGCTTCCTGCACACGCAGGGCCGCCGCCTGAAGCCGGTAGCCGGCAGCACGCAGGTCCGGACGTTGGCGCAGGGCTTCAGCCGGCACCCGGTCCGCCAGCGTCCGGCGCGGTGCCGGAATGCCGCTGCTGCGCTTGAGACGTGGCTCCAGGGCGGCCACCGGCTGGACCGTGAGGGTGGCCAGGGCCTGCTGGTACTGGGTGATGCCTGCTTCCAGGGCTGGAACCTGGGCCTGAATCTGGTTCACCGACAGGCGGGCCTGTTCGACATCCAGCTGGCTCACCAGACCGGCCTGATAGCGCAGTTCCACCAGTTGCCGGCTTTGCTGGCGCGATTTGAGATTCTGGTGTGCATTAGCCAGCCGGGCCTGACTCAGGCGCAGGTTGACGTAATTGCGTGCCACTTCGGCAGCCATCGAGGCTTTGGCGTCTTCCAGCCCGGCTTCGGCATTGTTGACATCCAGGGCAGCGGAGCGGGCGGCCAGCCGGTTGGCACCGAACAGATCCAGCTCCCAGCTGGCATCCATGCCGGCGCTGAAGCTGTTGCTGCCGCTGCTGCGCCGGGCTGAACCACTGCCCGAGAGGCTCGGCAGCAGGCCGGCATCGGCAATTGCGCCCTGGGCCCGGGCCGATTGCAGGCTGGCCTGGGCGCTGCTGATGTCCGGGTGAGCCTTGAGGGCCTGATCAATCAGGCCGGTCAGGGTGGCATCACCGAATTGCTGCCACCAGCTGGCCTGTACCGGCTGGCGTCGGGTTTCGGGGCTGATGCGCGGGTTCTGCAGGGCTTTACTGTCCTGCGGGACGGCAGGCTGCGGACTGTCGGGGACGGAAAGACCGCTGCAGGCGCTGAGCATGAGGCTGATGCCGATGGCTGGCAGAAGTTGCCGGGTTGGTGCGGTGTGCATGTGCCGTCCTGATGGTTGTTGATCTTTGTTGACCGGAGTATCGCGCGTGAGTGTGCAAACAAAATGTAAGCAGGTGATAAAGAATGAGAAATGGTGCTGGCCAGATCGGGGGACGACGGACCGGGCACCTTCAGCCTCGGCAGGTTCAGGAGGGGAATGTTTGAGCAGGTGGTGGGAAGGCCTTATGCCCGGAAAACCTGCTCTCCGGAGAGAGCAGGCCTGTTTTGCGGTTTTCAAACCGTGTCGGTAGGCACCTCAGCGTTTTTCGCGTTGTGCCAGCCGCTGCTCCCAGAATTCGGCATTTTCGATGCCGAGGGCTTGCGGATCAAAGGTGAAGTTTTTCACCCCGGCTTTTTTCTGGGCTTCATAATCACGCAGGCATTTCATGGTCGGTTTGCCCAGGAAGAACAGTGCAATGATGCCGATGATGTTGAGCCAGGCCATCAGGCCGACACCGACATCGCCGATGTTCCAGATATAGCCGGAACTGTTGATCGCGCCATAAGCCACGGCAGCCATGAGCACCACTTTGATGACGAACAGGGCCGGGGCCTCAAAGCCGATTTTTTCGGCCAGATAGGCCACATTGGTTTCAGCGATGTAGTAATAGGCCAGCAGGGTGGTGAAGGCGAAGAAGAACACCGCCAGACCCACGAAGATTTCACCGCTGGGACCAAATACCGAGGTCAGGGCAGCCTGAGTGAAGGCCGGTGAATTGATATTGACGGCGGCATCCAGATTCTGGACCAGGAACTGGCCATCCGGCAGGGTGCCCTGGATGTTGTACTGACCGGTCATCAGGATCATGAAGGCCGTGGCACTGCACACGAACAGGGTGTCGACATAGACCGAGAATGCCTGTACCAGCCCCTGCTGGGTCGGGTGCTCGACTTCGGCAGCGGCAGCGGCATGCGGGCCGGTGCCCTGACCGGCTTCATTGGAATAGACCCCGCGCTTGACCCCCCAGCCGATGGCTGCACCCAGACCGGCCTGGGCCGTGAAGGCATCACTCACAATCAGGCCGAAGACTTCGGGGATACGGTCGTAATTGATGAAGATGATGATCAGTGCCAGGATGATGTAACCCAGCGCCATGAAGGGTACCACCAGCTGGGTGACGTTGGCGATACGCTTGATGCCGCCGAAGATGATGAAGCCCAGCAGAATCAGGATGCCCGCCAGCGTGACCAGGGTGTAGGCACCGATGTCACCAAAGACATTGGTGGAGACCATGGCACCTTCACCAATAATGTTGGTGACGGCCTTGACCACACCATTGGCCTGTACGCCGGGCAGGAACAGCCCGCAGGACACGATGGACGCCAGCGCGAAGAGGATGCCATAAAGCTTCCAGCCCAGCTTCCGGCCTCTGGCGCGCTCGAAGTAGTAGGCCGGGCCGCCGCGATACTGACCGTTGATCGGGTCGACGTGCTTGTAGATCTGCCCGAGGGTGGATTCGACATAGGCGGTTGAGGCACCCAGAAAGGCGACCGCCCACATCCAGAACACGGCACCGGGACCACCAAAGCCGATGGCAGCGGCGACGCCGGCAATATTGCCCATGCCCACACGTCCGGACAGCGATACCGCCAGCGCCTGGAAGGACGAGATGCCCTGTTCGTTACTCCGGTTGGTGAACAGCAGACGCCACATTTCAAAGAAATGCCGTACCTGTGCAAAGCGGGTATTGATGGAGAAAAACAGTCCGGCACCGAGGCACAGATAGATCAGGGCCGGGCTCCAGATAATGCCATTCAAATAACTGATAATGTCTTCCATGGCTTTCCTTTTTTGACGGGGTTTAAACGAGTTGTATGGAAGTCAGGCAGTCTGTGGCCTGACTGACTGAATATACCACGAAATTCCCATACTTCTATTGTGCTGTCTTATCCAGTTTCAGAACCCCCCATGTTGCCGCCCGATAATCCGCCACCTGCGTGATGGCGGTGATCATCGCCACCGAACCCAGGCCGGCCGCGAACAGGTGCCGTGCCCGTTCCTGATCAATGCCGTCATAACCCATTTCCATGGCGATGATTCGGGGGCGAACCTATTGGTCGCCACGATCATCATAAGTGTGCAGGTATTTTTCATGTACCGTCTGCAGGTATTCAGCCGCCTCCTGGGCGGCGGCAACTGCATCCCGATTACGAACATGTTCAATTATCCGAAGGCGGGAGGAAATGACGAAATCATTCGGCATGGCACCAATGGCAAAAACGATTTCCTGGGTTGCCGAAACCAAGGCATCTGTCAGGACTACGAGAACCGGATTGCGTGTCGCGTGTGCAAGAATGGTGTGGAATTTCAGGTTCAGGCTTGCTCGAAGTGGGTAGTTCCCGGCCAGTGCAGCCTCTTTCATCTGATTGAAGTTGGTTTCAAGCGCTTCGATATCTGCTTCCGTGCGCCGCTCACACGCCAGTTTGGCAACTGCCACCGTGACGACAATACGGGCCTCAGTGAGGTTGGCACCACTGATGACCCCTAAATGAAAAAGGTCGCTCAGCCCTGTCTTCAGGACGCTGGCGGTTCCGTTACGCACGAAGGCACCACCGGCAATGCCCGGCTTCAATTCAAGAACGCCGGAATGCTCCATCGCACGCAAGGCTTCCCTGATTGTGTTCCGGCTGACGCCCATCATGTTTGCCAGATCCCGTTCGGGGGGAAGCCTGTCTCCCATACGCAGCTCTCCAGAGGCTATCCGGTTACGGATCTGCTCGACAACACTCTCAAAGCTGCGTTGTGCAGACAGCTTTCCGAATGAGATATTGCTTTTTGGTCGGGCCATGATGTCAAGGTACCTTTTGTTCATCGGCCATAGTCTCACAGCCCACCTCATCTGGGCAAGTCGATACCCACTACCAACGATCATATGTAAGTTGAAGCCAAGAGTGAACATCATGTGCTGTAACAGTATTTTTGCTATGGATCATCCATTAAAATTTATTTAATTTTTTGTTTTTTTAAGGAAATTTTATTTTTAATTATTTTTGGTCCAACCAATATTGACAAAAGAAAGTGCCCTAAGTTAACCTTTATGAACTTGACCAGACAGCAGTTGATCGGGACTGCATGGCAAGGTAAAGGAGGAATCACAATGGACCTGCATGTCACCCAGTTCGAGACAGGTGATGATGGCGTTGCGATCGTTCGGTTCAACCGACCTGGACGTGGCAACTCCTGGACCAACCGCATGAATGCCGAATATCGCTGGATCATGGACAGGCTCGACAATGACCCGGATGTCCGCGTCATTGTCGTCACTGGTGCTGGCCGTCAATTCTGTGTCGGTGCCGATTTCAAGGCTCTCCAGTTTTACGAGGAGGGCGACAAGGATTATCAGGTGACCGTCTCAAGTGTGGAGATGGCAAAACCTGGTTACGGTGTTCGCGAAGACTTTGATCATGATCTGGTTTGGCATTGGGGTATGCACAAACCCGTGATTGCAGCAATCAACGGTGCCTGTGCCGGCATTGCAGTGGCAATCGCTGCATTCGCCGATTTTCGCTTCGCGGTAACGGGGGCCAAAATCACCCCTTCCACGGCACGTCTTGGGCTTCCCGCAGAGTATGCCCTTGCCTGGGTTCTACCCCGTATTCTCGGTGTAGCCAATGCCGCTCAGATCATGCTGACGGGCCGCATCATTCTGTCGGAAGAAGCACAAAAACTCGGTTTTGTCAGCGAGGTTTTTCCAGAAGACGGTTTTATGGACAGTGTTCTTGCCTTTGCTCGGGACATGGCTGCGGTGACATCGCCAGTAGCCGTTGGTGTCATGAAGCGCCAGCTTTATGTCGAGCTTCTGAGTGGCGATGTCGGTGGTGCCATTGAACGCTCCAAAGAGCTGATCAATGGAATGATGAAACTTCCCGATTTCAAAGAGGGGACAACCGCCATGGCCAGAAAGCGTCCTCCGCAGTTTGCACCACTGAATATCACACAAGTGGATGGCCTGATCCGATGAGCGCCAGAGCCAGGACCGGTAATGCGGCAAAAAATATCCTGGATGGTATCCGGATCGTTGATTTCACACACATGGTTGCTGGGCCGCTTAGCACAATGATCCTGGCGGACATGGGAGCAGATGTCATCAAGGTGGAGCCACCCGATGGTGAAACCAGTCGCCATCTGGGAGATGTTGTGTTTGGCGACCAGACAGATTATTTCCTGTCCCTGAACCGCAACAAGCGCAGCATTGTGCTGGATCTGAAATCCGAAGAGGGCTTGCAGGCTGCGAAGGCTTTGATTGCCACGTCCGATATCGTGGTAGAGAACTTTCGGGCTGGTAAGGCTGAAAAAATGGGGTTGGGTTATAAAGCCATGGCATCCCAGAATCCAGCGCTCATCTACTGTTCTGTCAACGGCTTTGGCAGCAAAAGCCGTTTCAGGGATAAACCAGCGCTGGACCCCATCATTCAAGCACTTTCGGGCTTGATGAATTTGACCGGGACACCGGAAACCGGGCCTCTGAAAACCGGATTTCTGATCGGGGATTTTGTCCCGCCCCTGTTTGCCACCATCGGCCTGCTTGCTGCACTTTACGAACGGCAGATTTCCGGCAAAGGACAGTTTCTTGATGTGGCCATGCTGGATTCGCTGGTCTTTACGATGATACCCCGTGAAACCAGGTTTCTGGCCAATGGCATACCCCCCCGGCTTGTCGGCAACGGGCACAATCAATTGGCACCTGCAAACACCTATTACACGTCTGATGCCCGGCAGATAGTAGTCTTTTGTCACACCCCGAAATATTGGCACATGCTGGCCCGGATGCTGGACCGTGAAGACCTGATGGAGGATGTCCGGTTCGTGAGCAATGCCGCACGGGTGGCCAACAAGGCAGTGCTCGACGAAATACTTGAAGCCGAGTTTCTCCGGAAACCGCTGTCCCACTGGCTGGGATTGATCGACCGTGATGGTGTCACGGCAGGGCCGGTTCGCACACTTGAGGAGGTATTTGGAGACGAGGAGGTACAGCAGAACATGTTGGCCAGTGTTTCACGGAGCGGTGTTGGTCATGCGAAGGTGCTCCGGACACCGATAGGTTTCGGGCGTACACCGCTCCAGATTCATTCTGCCCCCCCGATGCTTGGTGAGCACACCGAAGAGATCCTGATGGAGCTCAAGGCAAGGCGGTTATTACCACATGATGAGCGAAGTCGATCCAAGGAGGATGACGATGAGTGAGCCTGGAACAGTTACCTACCGTGCAGACAATGGCAGGGCTTACATCACATTGAACAGACCGGAAAAGCGCAATGCCATGACCGAGGCGATGTGGGGTCTGTTGATGGATTGTTATGACCAGGCTGAAGCCGACGATGATGTCAGGGTGGTTGTCCTTGGCTCGGAAGGTGACGACTTTTGTGCCGGCCATGATCTTTCCGAGGTAGGCAATCAGTATGGTGAAGAACCCGGTGGTGGCGGTAACTGGCGCCGGCCCAGTCAAAGGGCACGACTGAAATACGACAAGATGTATGTCGAGCGCCTTCAGCGAATTTTCAATGCCCTCAAACCGACAATTGCCCTGGTGAAAGGTTATTGCCTTGGAGGCGGACTGTATATGGTTGAGGCTTCTGATCTTGTGATTGCTGCAGACACCGCGAAATTTGGCCATCCGGAGCAAAAACTGGGCCTTTCTGGTGCAGCTTATTTCGATGCCTGGGAAATCATGACCCTGGGAGCACGCAAAGCACGGGAGTTGCTACTGCTGGGGGAGGTCTGGCCTGCTCAGGAGGCTTATGCGAACGGCCTGATCAACAAGGTCGTTCCACTGGGCAGCCTGAAGAAACAGGGCGATATCTGGGCGGAAAAAATTGTTCGCCAACCTCGTGATGGTATCGCCATGGGCAAGGCAGCAACCGGTATCGCCCTGCAGTCTTTGGGGGTGACATCACAATTTGGTTATGGGCATGTGTTGCACACGCTGGCGACCAACCTGCGTTATGAGCCGGGCGAATTCAATTTCATCAAGGAGCGTCGCGACAAGGGTGTACGTGTATCAACCCACGAGCGTGAAGCATTTTATGAAACTGACAGAGACGAGAGCGTTGGATTATGACTGAGCAGAATCTATTGCTGACCCAGTTCAGCACCTTCGCTGATGCACAGGAGCAATTCAGCAAGGAGCGTTTGTGGGACCTTCTGGACGGTAATGAGGAAAAACTCAACTTGGCACATGAGTGTATTGATCGTCATGCTCCTTCTGACGAGACGGCGATCATCGTTTCCCACGCAGACGGGCATGATGAGCTGATCAGTTGGACAGAGCTTGCGGCAATATCCTCCAGGGTTGCGCACTATCTGGTTAGTTGTCGTGTTGCCAAGGGCGACCGGGTTGCCCTGATGCTGGATCCGGGTCTGCCGTTCTATGCCTGCCTGTTCGGCATTCTGAAAGCTGGAGCAGTTGTCGTACCTTTGTTCACCCTGTTCGGTCCGGAAGCTATTGCGGTCCGCCTGCGTGAAGCAGGTGCCGGGCTTGTCCTGACTAACGCTGAAAAAGAAGCCGAAATCGTTGAGCTGGATCAATACACCGTTCAGATCGTTGATGCTCCTTTTCTTGAGCGTCTGTCGCATTTGCCGGATCGTTTCGGTCCACAGACAAAGGCATCCGATCCGGCCATTCTGCAGTTCACCTCAGGTACGACACGTGACATTCCGGCGGCAGTGATGCAGCGGCACAAATCAATCGTGATTTTGCTCATGTCTGCGCTTTATGCAACGGGTATTCGTCCCGGCGACCGGTTTTTCAGCCCCTCTTCTCCGGGGTGGTCACATGGTCTCTGGCCAGGAACCCTTTCACCGCTTGCCCTGGGTGTTCCGACCGGAACGATTGCAGGCAGGTTTGATCCGGTTCGGCTGCTACGTGTTCTATCGAAGCACAAGATTAGCAACATGACGGCGGCGGCCACGCATTATCGCATGATCCGCAACAGTGGTGCTGCGGAGGGGCTGTCTTTCGCATTGAAGAAACTTTCCTTCGGAGGTGAACCGATGGACGACACAACCTCGCGTTACATAGAGGAAACTTTCGGGTGTCCGGTTTGCAGCATCTACGGCAACTCGGAAGTTGGTGCGATTCTTGTCCATTATCCTGGAGCTGATGACATTGAGGTGCGGCCTGGCAGTCTGGGCAAGCCATTACCCGGGGTAAAAGTCGAGGTACACGATGGTGATGGCAACCGATGCGCTCCGAATGTGGTCGGTGAGTTGGTGGTCCTGCGACGGGGTGAGTGGTTGCAGACCCAGGATCTGGGGCGTGAAGACCCCGACGGATACTTCTACTACGCAGGACGTGCTGATGACGTCATCATTTCTGCTGGTTATACGATCAGTGCGGTCGAAGTCGAAAATGTGATCCTGCAACATCCGGATATACAGGAAGTCGGTGTGGTTGGTGTGCCTGATGAGCTGCGCGGACTGGTCGTTGCTGCCTTTGTCATGTCTGATCGTGAAGGGAATGAAGCCTTTACGGAGGAGATTCGCGACATTGTGCGCGAACGACTGGGGCGGCACGAGTATCCACGCAAAGTGGTATTTGTGACCGAGTTGCCGAAGAACCCGGCTGGCAAGGTCGACCGTCGCAGGCTCAGGGAAAATGCTGTGGTAACTGTGGTGACAGGATAAGGCTGGCAGCAGACCTTGACATCCGTGATTGACTCAATGGTACCCCGGTGGAAGTGCCAGGTGTAGCTGGGATGATCAGGGAGTTTTGATGCCGTCAGTCTGTTAGTGAATAAACTGAGGAGGAAAGGTGATGAGGCTTGAAAACAAGCGTGTGATCATTACAGCAGCTGGTTCTGGCATGGGAGCCGCTGGTGCAAGGCTGTTTGCAAAAGAAGGTGCGAAACTTGCACTGCTGGACCGCGATGGCACCGCACTGGAGACGTTAGCGGCCGAAATCCGCAACAAAGGAGGTGAGGTCACAATCCATCAAGTCGACCTGACGGATCGGATTGCGACTGATGCCGCTGTCAGGATGGCGATCTCGACACTTGGCGGGGTTGACGTGTTGTGGAGCCATGCCGGTCTGCCGGCACCCACTGACGTCAGCAATCTGGATTTTACCGCACTGGACAAGTCGACTGCACTGAACATCACGTCAGCCATCCAGATATCGGGAATTGTCCTGCCACACATGCAGAAGCAGAAGTCGGGCTCCATCGTTTTCACATCATCTGCTGTCGGGTTGGTTGGATCGGCATTCAGCCCTGTCTATTCAGCCCTCAAGGCTGGCGTCGTGGGGCTCACCAAGGGCCTGTCAGTACGATACGCTGCCGATAATGTTCGGGTGAATGCGCTTTGTCCCGGTCCAATCTCGACCCCAATGCTGCACAACGATTTCATTACCGGTGATGATCGGTTCGGCAAGCAGGAGAATCTGCAAAGGGCCATTTCCGCTGTACCGATGGGCAGGGTTGGAGAGCCTGCGGAGGTTGCCATGGCCGCCCTTTGGCTGGCATCTGATGATGCCTCCTATGTAACAGGCGTTGCCCTGCCAGTTGATGGTGGGCAAACAGCAAGATGAAACCATGCATAAGCATCAATCGTAATGACCAATGCCCCTTGAGCAGGGCGGTAATGAGAGATTAAAGGGAGGACACGATGTTTCAATTGAAAAAGAACCTGGTTGCTGCAGTTGCAATGGCGATCTGCATAACCTCAACCATTATCACTTCACCTGCCATGGCAAAAGACCTGAAATTTTCCATCTTTTTACCGGACGGTGCAACGGTCGTCCAGCGGGCGCTTCTACCCTATGCCAAAAAGATCGAAGAAGTCACCAATGGTGAATTGACGGTCACACCTTATACAGGCAGTGCTCTGGGTGGTGGAGCCGAGCAGCTTTCTCTCGTCGAGACCGGTGTGGCTGATATTGCGTTTATTGTTCCCAGTTATTCGCGTGGCCGTTTTCCGGTGACCGAACTTGGCCTGTTGCCGTTTGCCTTTAACAGTGGTTTGCAGGGTGGTCATGTGCTGCGTGCCATGTACGATGATTATATGCAGGAAGAGTATGAGGGCCTGCAAATGCTCCTTCTGGGCGTGACCGCACCCAGCGCTATCCTGACAACCAATGTGGCTCTGGCGAGCCTTGACGCCATGAAGGGCGTCAAGCTGCGTGGTACCGGTGGCAGCCAGAATGCAGTACTTGAAGAACTCGGCATAAATCTTGTTAGTTTGCCGATCAGCGAAGGCTATCTGGCAATGGAGCGGGGTGTCATTCAGGGAACGATTCTTCCTCTGTCAAGCGCTCCGGGCCTGAAACTCGAGGAGATCATCAAATATGTCAACGAGGTGAACTTCTCGGCAACCCCGGTTCTGGTGGCAATGAACATTGATGTCTGGGAAAGCCTGACCCCAAAACAACAGGAGGCAATTGATGCACTCTCGGCAGAGTACTCGGATATCCTGTCACTGGCCTATGACAATGATGTAGATCGTGGCCGCACGGTTTTGGCTGAAGCCGGTGCCAAGACAGTCAATTTCAGCGCTGAGGATATTGCGACCCTACACAATATGGCCAGCCCTATCTGGAGTGAATGGATCAAGGCTGCCAAGGCAGACGGTATGGACGGAGAAACCATCATGAACCGTTTCAGGACCCTGATTAAAGAGCAGGAGTAAACCGCTTCCTCATCCAACAGGTTTGGAAACAGAAATGAGTGAAGTTCGACACACTGGGTCGGCTTCACTTTCCTTGCCGAAAATACATTGGATTGTGCCTACAAACAACGGAGGCAACATGAACAACTTTCAGCTACTGATCGGTGGCAGACTTGAAGATGGATCAGGCTCGATGGATGTGGTCAACCCGGCGACGGAAAAGCCCTTTGCAGCAGCACCGGTGGCATCTGAAGATCAGATCGACCGGGCAATTGCTGCCGCCAGGAACGCCTTTGATGCCTGGCGGGAAACACCCTTCGCCGAGAGACGTGACACCCTGAGCCGGGTTATTGATGCCATTGCATCCGATCGTGATGAACTTGCGCGTCTGCTCACCCTTGAACAGGGTAAGCCGTTGTCAGCCGCCATGGGTGAGGTTGACACTACACTCGAATACATGCGCTATTTTGCAGGCCTTGACATTCCTGTCGAGGTCATTGCAGAAGATGCCGACAGAAAAGTCGAAATTCACCGGGTCGCGCTTGGGCCGGTAGCAGCGATTGTGCCGTGGAACTACCCACTGCTCCTGATGGCTTTCAAACTTCCTCCGGCCCTGCTTGCCGGAAACACGGTTGTCCTGAAACCAGCACCAACCACCCCGCTTTCTGCATTACGTTTTGGTGCACTGGTTGCCGACATTGTTCCACCCGGAGTCATCAATGTGATCGCCGGTGGTGATGAGGTCGGCCCAAGGCTGACATCCGATCCACGTATTGCCAAGATATCCTTCACCGGCTCTACGGCTACCGGCCACCTGATTATGGCCTCTGCGGCTTCCAATCTCACACGCATTACACTGGAGCTGGGCGGCAACGACCCGGCCCTGATCCTGCCTGACAGCGATCTGGAAAAGGTCATGCCGATGATTTTTGCCTTTGCATTCGGGAACTCCGGGCAGGTATGCCGGGCCATTAAACGGGTTTATGTTCCCCGGCCAATGATGGACAAGGCAGGTGCTATCCTCTCGTCCCTTTGCGGCAAGGCAATGGTTGGCGACGGGATGGGGCCGGATATCCAGTTTGGTCCGGTTCAGAATGCCCAGCAGTATCAAAGGGTGTTGCGTCTTTTCGAGGCTGGTGCAAGCCAGGGATGTGTACTTCCCGGCGGTGGCCCGGTCAAGGGGGCAGGCTATTTTTTCCGTCCCACAGTGATTGCTGGTGTACCTAATGACAATCCGCTGGTTCTGGAAGAGCAATTCGGCCCAGTCATTCCACTTGTTGCGTATGACGATATGGAAGAAGCCATTCAGTTGGCAAATTCCGGATCGTTCGGTCTTGCCGCATCGGTCTGGGGCAATGACAGCACGGAAACCCGGCGTATTGCGGGTCGGCTGGATGCAGGAACCGTTTGGATCAATAAACATGGTGACCGGCTACCGAACCTGCCTATTGCCGGTGCTAAACATTCAGGCATCGGTGTCGAGCTTGGACAGCTTGGCCTGCTTGAATACACGCAAATAAAGGTCATCAATCAGGCCATCTGAATATCCCGGATCGCCGCAATTTTGCCGTAGCGACCCCCGATGGATCGAAGCGGCTTGGCGATCCTTGTCAAGTCAGGTGGGAAAAAGCGTGAAATGTGAGGAGAACCATGATGGACAAATCTGAGAAGCAAGCCGGACAGGACTCGTTCAGGCAGTCTCAACCCAGCTTCAGCACCGGAGCCCGGGGCGATGTGGTGCCACAGGGATCGATGGGGACCGTTGCTGCAATTTCAAATTTTGTGGAATGGCTGAGTCGTGCTGCAAACCTGGCGGCGATGATAGCGTTGTTTCTCATCGTGGCTATCGTCACGGTGGATGTGACGGTCCGGACATTTCTGAATGTGTCTGTTCCAGGGGCATCGGAAATAGCCGGCCTCCTTCAGGCGCTGATGGTATTTTTGGGGTTAGCCTACACGTTGCGGGTCGGGCAGCATATCAAGGTAGATATGTTTGCAGAAAAACTACCTGAAGGGGCGCGGAAATTCGTGGATGTCGTTTTATCGATCATTGCGCTCCTGGTGTTCCTTTTTATCACATTTGCAATGTTCGATGTCGCTACCGGACCCCGTGCCTCGCGCGAAACCTCTGACCTTCTTGCGATACACCTTCAACCGTTCAAGATCGCTGCTTCGGTTGGAGTCGGACTGATGTGTCTGGAAATCCTGCTTCAGATATTGCGCCTTCTTTCTGGAAAAAAGGAGCCGGTTTACCCATGAGCTTTGTTGCAGTTGGAATATTGGGCATTGCACTGATGCTTGCCCTGATCGCCCTTCGCATGCCTGTCGGTTTCGCTATGACGACAGTCGGACTAGGGGGGATTGGTGTTGTTTACTCCTGGAAACTTGGCCCGGTAATCGGTGCCGCCGGCATTACGCCCTTCGCGTCCGCCAATGATTTCATCTTTACGGCTATTCCCCTGTTTATTTTGATGGGTAGCATCGCTTTTCGTTCGGAGATCAGTTCAGAAATGTTCGAAACGGCGCGGAAATGGGTTGGTCATTGGCCAGGTGGACTGGCATGCTCGACGGTCGCAACCTGTTCCGGCTTTGCCGCCGCTTCTGGCTCCAGCATTGCGACAGCTGCCGCCCTGTCGCCTCTCACAATCCCCGAAATGCGTTCAAGCGGTTTTGATGATCGTCTTGCCACTGGTGTTGTCGCTGCCGGGGGTACACTGGGCATCCTGATTCCGCCAAGTGTGGGGCTGCTGATTTATGCCCTGATCACCGATCAGTCTATCGGCAAACTGTTCATCGCCGGTGTTTTACCTGGTCTGCTGATGACAATCTTGTTTGTCGGTGTGATTGTGGCCTGGTCTCTCTTCCGGCCAGACCATGCGCCACGCTCCCGACGGTTCAGTTGGAAAGAACGGTTCATTGCACTGCGTGGTGTAATCGCCATTACCGCCCTGTTTCTGCTCGTCATGGGCGGAATTTATGGAGGACTCTTTACGCCAACCGAAGCCGCTGCCATCGGAGCATCCGGCTCAATGCTGATTGCTTTACTGAAGCGCAAGATGACCATGCAGCTATTGTATGACTCGCTGAAGGAAACTGTGCAGACCACCTGCATGATTTTCATGATCATCATTGGTGCCCATTTTTTCAGTGTTTTCCTCGCGACAACACAAGTTCCATCGAATCTGGCCGGCTTCGTCGGTGCTCTTCCGTTTTCGCGCTACGTCATTCTCACGATCATCATCGTCATGTATCTGATCTTGGGTTGTGTCCTTGACGTTCTGGCGATGATCGTCCTGACGGTCCCTATTGTATTTCCGGCGATGATGGCCTTGGGGTTCGACCCCATCTGGTTCGGAGTGATCATCGTCATTGTGATGGAGATGGCCCTGATTACACCGCCTGTGGGCATGAACGTGTTTGTGATCAATGCGACGTATCCGGACGTACCGCTGATCTCCGTCTTTGCCGGTGTCCTGCCCTTTCTTCTTGCACAATTAATCCTGATACTTTTGCTTACCGTGTTTCCGGCAATTGCTCTCTGGCTTCCTGCCCTCATGTTCGGTTGATTGGCGAGCCGTATTGGTAAACGGCCCGCCATTGTTTCGGAAATTTTCCGGGGCCACCCTTCTTTATTCCGGATGTGCAGGTACGCCATGAGAAGGATGTCGTAGCAGCTTATTCGGGTTAGTTGCGGAACACCCCGCTGAACAGGTTGCGCAGAAAATCCATCAGGCGTGTCATGGGGGAGCGGTTGTCAGTCGGCGTGGTTGTCGTACCGCCCGTGCCGGTGCTGCCGCCCGTACCGGTGCTGCCGCCCGTACCGGTGCTGCCACCCGTACCGGTGCTGCTGTCGGCATTGGCAAAGGCAATCAGCTGTTCCACCACTTTGGCCAGTGGAGCATGCTGCTGGCTGGCCGCCTGGGGCGCGGCACTGCGCCAGCCCTGCGGTACCGGCTGGCGCGGATTGGTCCAGCTGCCACTGGCCAGGCCCTCAAAGCGGGTTTCGGCCCGTGCGCCCCGGGGCGGCGTCCACAGGAAGTCCGGATGTTTGTTGAGGTACCATTCCCCGCCGATGATCACGTCATTCTCGTCCAGTTCCAGATCATATTCGTAGGTGACGGCGTGCAGGGCATCATAAGCCGGGCTGTCTTCTTCGCGCTGACGCGGGTAGGTTTCCACCACATACTGCACCTTCATGGAAATGCCGACCACCGAGCGGGTGGTGGTGCTGCGGAAGCGGCTGAACCTGTCATTGCTGAAATCGGCCAGCTTCACTGTGGCTTCGGCCAGTGAGCGCGTGGCCTTGCGGGTCTGGGGGTTAAAGTACACATATTCATAGGCATAGACCGGCTGGTTCCAGACTTCGTAGTCAAAGGTGACATCCAGTACCATGCTGCGCTGGGCGACGCCGACCTGATTCACGACGGCGACATGCCATGAACCGGGGTTGGTATCAAAACAGCGTTCGGAAATCACCCGTCCGGTCGGCTGGTCAACCTCCGGCTCCTTGTCATTGCAGCGCCCGCCGATAAACCGGGTCCGGGGAGCGGCATTGGCCCACAACAGGGAAGCCAGTGCCTTGATGTCTGCCGGGAAGAACTTGATCGGCACATTGGCGGGCGTTACCAGCGTGACCGGTCTGACCGGACGGTCGAGCATGTAGGCTGCCGGTGCCCAGCCATGACAGATGCCCATCCAGCTTTCCACCGAGCCCTGACTGTCATAATAACGCTTGCCTTCCTGCCACATGGCGGCAGTCAGGCTGAAACTGTCATCCCCCATCAGTGCGTCATATTTTTCTGCCGGGGACAGCTGGTTGATGCGGGTGGCACTGTTGCTGGCCAGAATGGTCCGGACCGGATTGGCCAGTACGTAATCCTGGTTTTTTTTCCAGTCATCGGCTTCCGGAAAATCGGGGTCGGCATAACGCGCCCCCAGTACGCCCTTGTAAAATCCCCAGTAATCATCCGACCAGGGCGTTTCACTCAGGGACGCCTGCAGCAGGCCCTTTTCCGCCATTTCGGCCAGTTTGTTGTAACGCAGGTTATCAACCAGACTGGCCGGGTTGTCGGCGGCCCCGGCCACCGCACGGGCACTGATGCGTGACCCCTGGGCCAGGGTCTGCTGGCGCAGGCTGTCGTGTGCGCTGACAAAGGCATTGTCGGTACGCATACCGGCCAGTGGTGTGACACTATCCCCGGTGAAACCCTCGATCACCTCCTTTTCCGGTTGCCGGTTCATGAACGCGGGGGTATCGCGCTCAAAGGCGGCCAGTCGTTCGTTGATGGATTGCAAGTCTCGATCCGTGACCATTGGGATTCTCCTTGGGGGTATTCATTTGATGAAAGGGGGTATGACTGCCTATTATAGAAGCCCGTTCAAAAGATTTAAGCCCGAATGACGCATGAAGACTGGATGCAGCAGGCCCTGACCCTGGCGCGGTGGGCCGCCGTACAGGGTGAAATTCCGGTGGGGGCCGTACTGGTACGGGATGGTGTGCTGCTGGCTGAAGGCTGGAACCAGCCTGTCACCTGCCATGATCCGAGTGCCCACGCCGAGCTGATGGCCCTGCGGGCCGGAGGGCAGGTACTGCATAATTACCGCCTGCCGGGCACGACGCTGTACGTGACGCTGGAGCCTTGTCCCATGTGTGCGGGGGCGATGATCCATGCACGCATCGACGCGCTGGTATTCGGTGCCTTCGATCCCAAGACCGGGGCGGCTGGCAGTGCATTTGATCTCCTGGGGGATGCGCGCCACAATCACCGTATTACCGTGACGGGTGGTGTGCTGGCTGCTGACTGTGCACAGGTGCTGCAGGATTTTTTCCGGCAGCGGCGCCGGAAATCAGCCGCACGGTATACCGGAGGTGCCGGAAAGGTGTAGGCGCTATCGCATTCTGCCGGTATCGGGTCTGTCATCATGCCGCGAGGCAGCCGGGGAGGTGGCGGTGCTCCGGTCGGCCCGGTCTTGGTGCCCGCCGGCTTTGTGTTAGACTGGCCGGCACTGTTGTTTTTTATTCCGGGGCCGGCATGGAATAAGGCCCGTTCAGCCCGGAAAACATGGAACTTCTTCAAGGTCCGGCCATGAGTTATCTCGACTGTATCCGGCGTTGCAATAATGCAGATGCCGGCCTTTATCTGCCCTGGTATGTGGACGGGCAGGTGTACGGGCGCATTGAGCCCGGGTTTGCGCACTGCCTGCAGGAATGGCCGCAGGTGTTTGTGGCACAACGTGATGGCATCGGTCTGCACGCCGATCTGCAGGGCTACCGCCGCCGCAGTGCTGCGGTGGAGGCGGTGGTCCGCCAGCTGTACCAGGCCGGGGTGCTGGATACCTGGGTGGGGGAAGTCTACCCGGTGACACTGGGGTTCGGGCAGCCGTCCGTGCTGGCACTGGAGCGGGCCGCGGCTTCCTTTTTCGGCATCCGCAGTTTCGGTGTGCATGTCAACGGGCTGGTGCGCACCGGTGACGGACCGGAGGGAGTGCAGGTCTGGCTCGGTACCCGCACCCGTACCAAGCCGTTCTGGCCCGGCAGGCTGGACCAGATGGTGGCCGGCGGGCAACCGGTCGGTATCAGTCTGGATGACAACATTGTCAAGGAAGCCTTTGAGGAGGCTGCCGTGTCGGAAGCGCTGGCACGTACCGCCGTGCCGGTCGGGCAGGTGCATTATGCCCAGTCGGGCTGGCGCGGGCTGGATCGCTGTACCCTGTTCCTGTTTGACCTGTGGCTGCCGCCGGATTTCACCCCGGTGAATACCGACGGTGAAGTGGAAAAATTTGAATTGCTGCCACTGGCTGAGGTGGCGGCACTGACCCGGCAGGTGGATGCTTTCAAGGACAATTGCAATCTGGTCAATATCGACCTGTTGATCCGCATGGGACAACTCACGGCGGATGACCCGGATTACCCGTTGATTTACCGCTCCCTGTACCGGGGGCCAACCGACAACCCTACTGGATGACACGCATGAGAGAAGGCCAACCGCAAACCATATACCTCAAGGATTATCAGGCCCCGGACTGGCAGGTGGACAGCCTGTCGCTTGTGTTTGAGCTGGGGGAGGAAGGCACGCTGGTCACCGGCACGGCAGCCTATCGTCTCAGTGAGGGGGCATCGCCCGACAGTGCACTGGAGTTGTCCGGTGAGGCGCTGGAGCTGGTGGACATCCGGCTGGATGACCAGGTGCTGGCACCCGCTGCCTATACCCTGGTTGAGGGCGGGCTGGTATTGCATCAGGTGCCGGCGCAATTCACGCTGGCCATTACCACGCGTATCCATCCGGAGCACAATACGTCGCTGGAGGGCCTGTACCGGTCCAGCGGCAATTTCTGTACCCAGTGCGAGGCCCAGGGGTTCCGCAAGATCACCTATTATCAGGATCGCCCGGATGTGCTGACCGTGTTTTCGACCCGCATTATTGCCGATCCGGCCCGTTACCCGGTGCTGTTGTCCAACGGCAATCTGACAGGTAGCGGGACATTGCCGGATGGACGTCACTGGGCACAGTGGGAGGACCCGTACCGCAAGCCCTCTTACCTGTTTGCGCTGGTGGCCGGCAGGCTGGAGCAGGTTGAGGATCATTACACCACCTGCTCCGGGCGCGAAGTGGTGCTGCGCATCTATACCGAGGCCCACAATATCGACAAGTGCGGACATGCCATGGCCTCGCTCAAACGCGCCATGCGCTGGGATGAGGAGCGCTTCGGACTGGCGTATGACCTCGACATCTACATGATTGTCGCGGTGGATGATTTCAACATGGGGGCCATGGAAAACAAGGGCCTCAACATCTTCAATTCCAAGCTGGTGTTTGCAAGCCCCGAAACCGCCACTGACATGGATTACATCAATATCGAATCCGTGATCGGGCATGAGTATTTTCACAACTGGACCGGCAACCGTGTGACCTGCCGCGACTGGTTTCAGCTGTCGCTCAAGGAAGGGCTGACGGTGTTCCGCGATCAGGAGTTCACTGCCGACCTGCATTCGCGGGCCGTGAAGCGCATTGAAGACGTGCGCATGCTGCGTACCCACCAGTTTGCCGAGGATGCCAGTCCCATGGCGCACCCGGTGCGCCCGGCTTCCTATATCGAGATCAACAATTTCTACACCGTGACCGTGTACGAGAAGGGTGCAGAAGTGGTGCGCCTGTATGACAGCCTGCTGGGGCAGGCCGGATTCCGGCGTGGCATGGACCTGTATTTTGAACGCCATGACGGACAGGCGGTGACCACCGAGGATTTTCTGGCGGCGATGGCAGATGCCAACGGGGTGAATCTGGACACCATGCATGCCTGGTACAACCAGCCCGGCACCCCGGAAATCCAGGTCGACATGGATTATGATCCCGATACGCGCAGCTGTACCCTGCACTGCCGTCAGGTACTGCCCGAGGTCATGGATGGCAAGGCGGGCCGGCCTTACCTGATTCCGCTGGCGCTGGGCCTGCTGGATGCACAGGGACAGGCGCTGGCACTGGAGCTGGCTGATCCTGCGGCCATCGCCGCTGTGGGGCGCAATGGTGAGGATTCGCTGGTATTGCGGCTGGAAGCCTTCGAGCAGTCGTTCACCTTTATGAAGGTACCCGAGCGTCCGGTACCATCGCTGCTGCGCGGCTTTTCAGCTCCGGTGCGCCTGAACTTTGATTACGATGACAATGACCTGCTGTTTTTGATGCGCCATGATACCGATGCCTTCAACCGCTGGGATGCGGGGCAGCGGCTGGCGATGCAGACCCTGCTCAACCTGCTGGAGGCACGGGAGGATGGTGAGCCGCTGGGGCTGGAGCATGATTTCATCAGCGCCTTTCAGGCCATCCTCACCGATGAAACCCTGGATCATGCCCTGCGGGCCGAGGCCCTGACCCTGCCATCCGTGACTGACATGATCGAGGTCGCACGCCCGGCGGACCCCGCAGCCATTCATGAGGTGCGGGAGTACGTGCTGACCACCCTGGCGCGCAGCCTGCGTCTGGATATGGAGCACCTGTACCAGACGCTGGCCGATGACGGGGCCTACCGCATTGATGCTGCCGGCATGGGGCGGCGGCGCTTGCGCAATGTCTGTCTGGGCTATCTGGGCCGGCTTGGGGATGCCTCCCTGATCCGGCAGGCTGCCGCCCAGTATCGGGAGGCCGGCAATATGACCGATGCACTCGCAGCCCTGACCGTGCTGGCCGATTGCGATTCGCCGCTGCGTCAGGAAGCCCTGCAGCATTTTCATGACCGCTGGCAGAACGATACCTTGGTGATGGACAAATGGTTTGCCCTGCAGGCATCCTCCACCCTGCCGCATACCCTGAAACGGGTGCGTGAGCTGATGCAGCATCGCCTGTTTGATATCCGTAATCCCAACAAGGTGCGGGCCCTGATCGGTTCCTTCACCCTGCGCAATCCGCTGCATTTTCATGCAGCCGATGGTTCCGGCTACCGTTTCCTCACTGAGCAGGTGATCAGCCTGAATGGCCTCAACCCGCAGGTGGCGGCACGCATGGTGCGTCCGCTGATGAACTGGCGCCATTTCGAGGCCGGGCGCTCGGCCCTGATGCGGGCGGAACTGGGACGCATCCAGGCCCATCCGGCGCTGTCGACCGATGTCTATGAGATCGTGAGTAAAAGTCTGGCGGACTGAAAACCGGCAGGCATTCCGGTATGCTGCAGGCTCCCGGCAGGGTGAGCCGGGAGGACTGAACGGAACCGGGACATTTGTCCGATGACAACGGTCCCGGTTTTGCGTACCATCGCGGTACGGGGTTAATGGGGCCAGCATAATAACGCCATGAAAAATCACTGCCTTCCTGTTCCGGGGCCGGCATGCCCGTCTGTAAGGTGTGCCTGCCTGTCTTTGTTCGCCCTGAGTGGTCTGCTGTGCCAGGCTGCCGTATCCGCAGCGGAATGCCGGCCCTGGCAGGCGCAGGATGAACAGCATCAGGCTCTGCTCACTGGCGACATCGCCGTGGAAACCGGCAGCATCTTCGATCCGGACAAGCCGGCGGAAAACCGCTGGTATAATCGTGTGGCCAACCGTCTGCATATTGATACCCGCGCCGAAGTGATCAGGCATCACCTGCTGTTCCGTACCGGTGCTGCGTTTGATCCTGCCCTGCTGCGTGAGTCCGAACGCCTGCTGCGGGCGCAGCATTACCTCAAGGAGGCGGTTATCACGCCTGTCGAGGTTTGTGGCCGTGCGGTCAATATCCGGGTTTCCACCCTGGACAACTGGACGTTTACGCCCGGCCTCAATGCCGGACGTGCCGGTGGGCAGAACAGCGGCAGTATCGAGCTGGAGGAACACAACCTGTTCGGCTGGGGCAAGTCGCTGGGTTTCGGTTATCAGCAGGACAGCAGTCGTGACCATACCTGGCTTACCTACCATGACCCCAACCTTCTGGATACCCGTCATGAGCTGACCCTGACCACCCAGAACAACTCTGATGGCCGGGGGCATGATTTTGCCCTGGCGCTGCCCTTTTACGCCCTGGACAGCCGCACCGCCTGGGGGATACAGCTCAAGACCCTGCGTGAGGAGGTCCCGTTTTATGAGCAGGGTGAGGTTGCATACCGCAGCGGGGAAGAACAGCATGCCGCCCAGCTGTTCTACGGCTGGTCAGCCGGTCGGCAGGGTGACCATGCCGGGCGTTACCGGCTGGGCTGGCAATATGAGCGCCAGCGCTGGTTTCCAACCGAGACCGACCCGGGTGAGTCGCCCGAAGTGGTGCAGTCCTATCCCTGGGTCGGCTACGAATATGTGCAGGATGATTTCATTACCCGGGAAAATTTCCGCACCATGGGCAAGACCGAGGATATTGCGCTCGGGCACCGGTTCACGATCAGCGCCGGACTGCTGAGTCGGCACCTGGGAGCGGAGGGGGATTACCTGAAGCTGGATGCGGCCTACAGCAAGGGTTTTCTGGTCGATGACCGGCTTGCCCTGCTGGCACTGGACAGCAGTACCTGGATCGGCCATGGCCGGCTCAGCGGTACACGGCTGGGCATCCGGGGGGAGTGGAACCAGACCCGTGGTGAACATGGTGGCTGGCACCTGGCCGGGGCATTCAGGTATGCCGGCAACCTGTTGCCGGGGGAGCAGCTGGTCCTGGGCGGCGACAGTGGCCTGCGTGGCTATCCGACCGGTTTTCAGGGGGGGGATCGTTCCCTGCTGCTGTCGGCGGAGCGGCGTTTTTATTTCAACTGGTATCCGCTGCGGATGGCACGCATCGGTGCTGCCGTTTTTGCCGATGCCGGCAGTGCCTGGGGCAATGGCCGCCCGGTAGAGTGGCTGGGGGATGTCGGTATCGGTCTGCGCATTGTCTCCACCCGTTCCAGCAGCGGAAAAGTCCTGCATATTGACATCGCCCGCCCGCTCACCGCGACCGGTAGCGCCGACAGTTATCAGGTGCTGGTCGGAACCCAGACCGGCTTTTAGGGCGGACCGATCACGGGTACCGCAAGCCGGGAGGTGAAAGTACCCGCTCCCGGTTTGTGGCAGCAGCGGGTGCCTGCGTGCGGTTTATTTCCGGAAGGCCGGCCCGTTCCACTCCAGACCGTTGGACATGTAGGTGTGGAAGTATTCAAGGGCCTTGTATTCGTCGCTCTGGGGTGCAAAGGATTTGGCCCGGACCTGCTCGTTGCAGCCGGCATAGCGGCGGTGCAGGGTGCCAAGCTCATCCCATTTGGCCCGGAATACCGGGAAGTGACTGACCTGTCCGTAAGCCGGGCTTAACAGCTCGGCACGGATGTAATTGCCACTGTAGGCGATGTGGCAATCGGCACAGGCCATGTTGAGCTGGCCGCGTTTGGTATAGAAAAATGCCTTGCCTTTTTCGTACCAGGCCTGAGCTTTTTCGTTGGGAATCCTGACATCGATTTTCTGGCCCCGGCCTTCATGCGCAAGGTAGGCGGAAACATCGGCAATGTCGCCTTTTTTCCAGGCAAAGGGCTTTTCACCATTGGCTTCACGGCAGGCGTTGATCTCCCCTTCAAGGGTCAGGATGGTGTCCTTTTCCTCATCATAACGGGGAAAGGAAGCCCGGATCATGTTCAGCTCTTCCTTGAAGCAGTCCTTGAAGGATTTGCCATTGGCAAACGGCGTTTCCCAAAGCGTTTTGCCATGATCCATCCCATCTTCGTAAGGCGGAAAGTCACCATCGATTTCCTGCCACTGGGCAAAGGCATCCTCACTCAGGGCCAGGGAGCCGTGAACAAAGTTCCTGGGGTCTTTGTCCCTGATGCTGTCCTTGAACTTGTCGGTGAAAAATTTCTGGAAGGCTGCCTGATCCTCCTCCGGCGTGGCCTGTACGGCGGCAGCCGACATCAGACCTGCAAGCGAAAGGCCCACCAGCACGGTTTTCATCAGTTTCATGCGTATCTCCGGTCAGCCGATCTTGTCTTCAATCGAGTCCTTTTCATCCTGGTTGTCCACCCAGCTCAGGGTGATGGTGTCCCCCTTGCTGCCGGCACATTCGAAGGCAATATAGGGGTTTTTGGAAACCGATGGCCCCCAGTAGGCCTTCATGACTTCCTTGCCGTTGATGCTGACATCGACCTGCTTGATGAAATGGGCCGGGATTTTTTCCCCGGTTTTGGTGTCTTTGCGCTGCCCGGTTTCCATCGGATGGTTCATCAGGGCCTTGACCTCAACCACACCGTCTTTCGCCTTGGCTTTCAGCTTGATTCCGCTCATGTCTCTCTCCTTATGCTCCGTATTAACCGCCACAGCCGCCAATGGTGACCTTGACTTCCTTTTTGGCCATCAGCACCTTGTCACCGGATTTCACCAGCGCCAGCACGTCTGAGGTCTTGCCCATCTTGATGCGTGTGGAAGCCATGGTGGCGGCACCGTCCGGAAACGTGAAGAAGGCTGCCAGCGGGGTCGGGTTGTTGGCAACCACAATGGCAATTTCCGATACCGCTTCAGCACCGGTTTTGACGGTGATGGGCACAACCACGCCGTTTTCGGCAATGTCCGGTGCATCCAGGGAGACCTGGTCTGATGCCTCCGGTGTGACATTCAGGGCCTTCAGGGTATCTTCCAGCGTGGTGGCACCAAAAGCCGTGCTGATGGCGTCAGCCAGCGTACCTGTCGTTGATGCCGCCGCTGCTTCCGTCACTGCCGTTTCGGTCTGTGCCACTGCCTGCGGGACCAGCAGCCCGGTATTGGCCGCCATGCCGGCAGCACCGGCCACGAGGGTTCCCTTCAGGAAAATTCTGCGTTTCATGTTGTTCCTCTCTCCAGCAATAAAAACAAGGGTTCTTACAGGGAATGCACGAAATCCGTGACCATATCCAGCTCTTCATCGGTCAGGACACCGTGGGCCCCGAAAGGTGGCATGATGGTCTTGGGATTACTGATCCGGGAATCGGCAATCTGCGCGCGCAGCTTGGCCCGCTCAGGATAACGGGCTTTCATGGCGATCAGGGGCGGGCCGATGTTGCCGGGCATTTCGCCGCCGGCCATCATGTGACAGGCCAGACAGTTGCCGGTCATGATGTCAAAGGCGATTTCCCTGCCTCTGGCGAGTGCTTCCTCGCTGACCTCACCTTCGGCAGCACTGACGCCCGCCAGGTTCGTGACGGCCACCAGGGTCAGCATCGAAAGTGATGCCGCCCGGGGTTTGAATTTCCACATGGGGTAAAACCTCCTCTCCAGGATAGATACGGACATGGGTGCGACTTTGCCACGCTCAGGCCTTCGTTGACAGCGGACAAATTCAGAAAGCATAAGTCATTGACATAAGTCAAATTGTCATCTGAGCTTACAATAAGGCGCAATAGCTCGTAAAGGTGGTGTTTGTTTTCTGTCAGCCATCCAGCAGCCCCTTGTTGCGCTCGGCAAGCTGGAAGCTGCGCTGCAACACCAGGATTCTGGCCCGGGTCCGGGGTGGCAGGGTATTGATTTTCAGGGCCTGCTGCAGGGTAGCCCTGCCATGGGCATATTCACCCAGGCGCAGGCTGCGTTCGGCATTGTACAGCATGGCCTCACCGCCCAGTCCGGCCTGCCGGGCAATGGTCTGTGCCCCTTCCAGAAACTCCAGGCTGGTGGCTTCGCTGAGGCTGACCCGGCTGATCACCTGCCAGGCCGGGTCCGGCTGGCCGGCAGCCATCAGGCTCCGGGCCAGCAGCAGGGCAAAGGCTTCATCCTGCGGGTTGCGCTGGTACCAGGGGTTCAGCAGCTGCTGTGCCTGCGCGGGCTGTTTCAGGTCCAGTAGGGCCTGTGCCCGCAGCAGCAGTGCTGCCGGCTGGTTGTCCTTCCCGGCCAGTTTCAGGGCTGCTGCCGGATTGTTGCGTCCAAGCTGTCTGAGTCCCTCGACGTAGCCCGGCAGGCCCGGATAGGGCGAAGCACCGGCAGCGGCTCCGGGGCTTGTCAGCTGGCGCAGTTTTTCGCGCGCAAAGGCATAGTCGGGATTTTCACGCCCGCGTGCATTGCCCTGCTGCTGGGCCCGGCTGCGGGTATCGCTGAGGCGATCAATGGTCAGTGGATGGGAGTTCAGGTATTTGCCCAGTTCACCATACGGATTGTTCTGACTGCGGTCGAGCTTTTCCATGAAGCGGGGCATACCCATGGGGTCAAAGCCGGCGGCGGCCAGTGCCCGCAGACCGACCCGGTCGGCTTCTGATTCGGCACGCTGGCTGAACACGATCTGCTGATGGGCCTGATAAGCGATGGTCCCGGAAAGGATGGCCTGACCGGCATCGGCGTCCTGGCTGGCTGCCGCCGCCCCGGCCAGGATGCCGAGCCCCGTGACCCAGGGGCTCATGGTGTTTTCCGCCTGCATGCGTTCCAGGTGATGCTGGGATACGTGTGCGATTTCATGGGCCAGTACGGCAGCCAACTCGCTTTCCGAATCGGTGCTGAGGATCAGCCCTGAATTGATGACAATGACCCCGCCAAGCATGGAATAGGCATTGATGTCGCTGTTGTTTTCCAGCAGGACCGTCAGGTTGTCAGGGCTGATGCCGGCGGGGGGGGCCAGACGCTGGCCCAGGCGGCGCAGCCACTGCGACAGTTCCGGGTCTTCGATGATGGGGCGGGTACTGCGCAGCCGGCGCCCCAGCTGGCGGCCGGTTTCCTGCGCGTTGACCTGCCCCAGGGTGGCGGCGGCATTGCCGCCTGGCAGGTTGCCGATATCGGGAATGCGCAGGTCGAGTTCGGCCTGCAGGGGGAGGGGAGCCATGGGCAATGCGCACATCACCAGCATGAGCAGGGAAAAAGGAAACCGGGACATGGAACGGGACATGATATGCGTACTCCTGTGGCTATCCGTAGCCGCTATCGGTAACAGTGAAAGGGTGCAACAAGCATGGTCTGCATGCAAGTTGGAGTTTCCGGTGACGCAGGGGTTCCTGCTTGACTTTCCGGTGAGAAAAATTAGAATATAATAATTATTTAATATTGATTGGGTCATCATGTTCGGAATACAAGAAACAGACGCTGCCGGCCTCAAGACCATGCTGGATGCGGACAGGACAGTCAGGCTGATTGATGTCCGGTCGTCAGCCGAGTTCGGCCAGGGCATCATCGAAGGGGCGGAGCTGATGCCCCTGCATACCCTGCCACTGCACCTGAATGAATTTGCTGCGGATGAAACCATTGTGTTCTACTGCCGCACCGGCAGTCGCTCTGCTCAGGCCTGTCTGTTCCTGAAGCAGAATACCGGTATCGAGGCCATCAATCTGGCCGGCGGCATCGTGCAGTGGTATCAGTCCGGCCTGAAGGTGGTGCTGCCACAGGCGGCCTGATGCCGGATGAAAGGAAGAGCCACGGAGACGGGGTGGCTCGTTGTCATTATCGTTTTTGGAGAGGTCACTACCGATGTCTGAGAAGAAATTAGCGATTATTGCCACCAAAGGGACGCTGGACTGGGGGTATCCTCCTTTCATTCTGGCTTCCACGGCGGCGGCCCTGGGCTATGAAGTGCAGATTTTCTTTACTTTTTACGGCCTGCAGCTGTTGAAGAAAGACCTGAACCTGCAGGTGACTTCACTCGGTAATCCGGCCATGCCGATGCCGTTTCCGGTGCCGGTCATGCTGCAGGCCCTACCCGGCATGCAGGCCATGATGACGACGATGATGAAAAAGAAAATGGCCGAAAAGGGCGTGGCCGATCTGGCGGAGCTGCGTGAGTTGTGTCAGGAGGCCGAAGTCAGGATGATCGCCTGCCAGATGACGGTGGACCTGTTTGAAATGGAAACGAAAGACTTTCTCGATGGCATCGAGTACGGAGGGGCTGCCACTTTCTTTGAGTTCGCCGGCGAGTCTGACGTCTGTCTGTTCATGTAATCCGGAATCGGATACCCGGACCGGCTGCCCGGCAGCCGGTCAATACCTTGCCTGTGTCACTCCCCTGACTTTCTCCACCTTGTACCCGGCTTTCCTGGGGCAGGAAATACTCCTTCCCTGAACGGGCCGATGCGTTAGAATCGCAGCACGTTTACAGGGAGTGCACCATGCTCAGGCTATTCAATATCGAGAACAGTTTCATCCGCCAGGTCAGGGTTGATGAGGCGCGCCTGCGCGAACAGCTGGCGGAGGTGAACTGGATCGACATGTGTGACCCGGACGAGCCCGAGCGCGAGCTGCTGGAAGCCCTGCTGCATACCGACCTGCCCGAGTTTGAGGATGTGGATGAAATCGAGTCCTCTGCCCGCTGCTACATTGACCAGACCGGTCTGCATGTGCATTCGCTGTTCATGTACCAGGATGAAGGGCGTCCCAATACCGAATCGGTGGCCTTCATCCTGCAGGGTGAACGCCTGATCACCCTGCGGGACGAGAAACTGCCGGATTTCCGCCTGTTCCGCCTGCGTGCCCGCCGGGGGCAGGTGGCCTGTCGTGATGCGGCCGAGCTGCTGGTCACCATGCTGGAGCACAAGGTCGAGAACCACGCGGACCATCTGGAAGACATTCACCACGAGCTGGAAGCCCTGGGGCATCAGGTGCTGGAGGAGGAAACCGACCTTTCCGACCTGGAGGAGGCCATCAGTGAACTGGCCCGGCTGGAGGACAGCAACGGTAAAATCCGCCTGTGCCTGATGGATACCCAGCGTGACATTTCCTTCCTGCTGCGGCACCTGCGCGAGAATCCGGAATACCTGGAAACCATGCGCGAGGTGATGCGCGACATTGAGGGCCTGATGTCCCACACCACCTTCCTGTTTGACAAGATCAACTTCCTGATGGCCTCCACCCAGGGCTTTATCAGCATTCAGCAGAACCAGATCATCAAGATTTTCTCCATCGCATCGGTCGTCTTTCTGCCCCCCACGCTGGTCGCCAGCCTGTACGGCATGAACTTCAAGCACATGCCGGAACTGGACTGGCTGCTGGGTTATCCGTGGGCGATCGGGCTGATGATCATTTCGGCGATGGCACCTTACCTGTTTTTCAAGCACAAGGGCTGGCTGTAGGCGTAGGGTCGATAACGGATTTTTTATCATCACGGGGTTGCCTGTCCGGCAACCCGCCGGTGACAAACCGGATTGTCGTTGCTACCGGCGTTTGCTAGACTGGTGCCCGTGCTCTCGGGGTGTCACAGGCAGTGCCTGTGGCTGAGATACCAGATGGTGAACCCGCAGAACCTGAACCGGATCATGCCGGCGGAGGGAAGAGTCTTTTTCAAGCCCCATCCCCATGCCGTTGTGTCCCTGCGCATCAACCCTGGCGTCAAGGAAACAACTTTCCATGAACAATGCACCTGCCTTGCTGAACCTTGCTGTTTTGTCCCTGTTCGCCGTGCTGGCAGCACCACTGCCGGCGGCAGAGCTGACGGTCTATACTTATGACTCCTTCGTGTCCGAGTGGGGACCGGGGCCGCAGCTGGAAAAGGCCTTTGAGACCCAATGTGCCTGTGACCTCCGCTTCGTCGGGGTCGAAGATGGCGTCAGCATTCTCAACCGCCTGCGCATTGAGGGCGAGCAGACCAGAGCGGATGTGATTCTCGGTATTGATGACGGCCTGCTGGTGGAAACCCGCGCCACCGGCCTGATTGCCGCGCATGAAGTGCCTCTCGATGGCCTCAGCAAAACCCTGGACTGGCAGGATGCCGACTTTCTGCCGGTGGATTATGGCTACTTCGCCTTTGTCTATGACAGCAGCAGGATCAAGGCGCCGGTCACCTCACTCAAGGCGCTGGTGGCATCGGATGCCAAAGTCATTTATGAAGACCCGCGTACCAGCACCCCCGGCCAAGGCCTGATGCTGTGGATGAAGGCCGTGTATGGCGACCAGGCGACGGCGGCCTGGAAACAGCTGGCACAACATACCGTGACCGTGACCAAAGGCTGGTGGGAAGCTTACAGCATGTTTCTGGAAGGGGGAGCGGATTATGTACTCAGCTACAGCACTTCGCCCGCCTATCATGTGGTGACGGAGAGCAAAGACCAATACCGGGCGGCCCTGTTTTCCGAAGGCCATGTGGCGCAGGTGGAGCTGGCGGCACGCCTGAAAACCTCGCAGCAGCCGGCCCTGGCCCAGCAGTTTCTGGCCTTTCTGGTCTCTCCCGAAGCTCAGGCCGTTATTCCCGTCACCAACTGGATGCTGCCGGTCATTGATGCGGTGACACTGCCGCCGGTATTCAGCCAGCTGATCGAACCTGCCCGGATCGGCTTCACCCCCGAAGCCGTGGCCGGATCACGTCAGGACTGGATTGCCGAGTGGCGCAGTGCTGCCGTGAAAGACTGATGCCCAGCAGCTACCGGGGAGGCGCCGGACGGGTTCTGGCCCTAGCCGGATTGAGCGGCCTGGTGGCAGTCACCGGGGTGGCGTTTTATGGCCTGATCGGCTTTTCCGGTCAGGTCGCTGATCCCGGTACCCTGCAGGACCCGTATTTTTACGGCATCCTGGGGTTCTCGCTCAAACAGGCAGCCCTGAGTGCCGGGCTGTCAGTGCTGCTGGGTTATCCGGTGGCACGAGCGCTTTACTACCTGCCCGGCCTGTGGTTCCGGCGCACCTTTCTGACCCTGTGCCTGCTGTGTTTTGTGCTGCCCACGCTGGTACTGATCACCGGCCTGGTGCTGCTGCTGGGGCACTCGGGCCGGCTTGCCCCCCTGCTGGGCGCAGACTGGAACCTGTATGGGCTCAAGGGCATCCTGCTGGCACATGTATTCCTGAACCTGCCGTTTGTGGTGAGAGCACTATACCTGCAGCTGCTGCACATTCCGGATACCGCCTGGCGGCTGGCATTGCAGCTTGGGCTGCCGGCCCTGACGCGTTGGCGGCTGGTGGAATGGCCCATGGTGCGCGGACGTCTGCTGGTGCTGGGCGGCTTCGTGTTCGTGCTGTGTTTCAACAGTTTTGCCGTGGTGCTGGCCTTGGGGGGCGGGCCGCAGGCCACCACACTGGAGCTTGCGGTTTATCAGGCACTCAAATACGACTTCAATCTGCCCGAAGCCCTGACCCTGGCCTGGGTACAGTTTGCCATTGCCGGTACACTGTTTGTGCTGCTGGGCCGGCTTGGCGGCAGCAGCTGGCTGGTGCTGGAGCAGGGCGGCGACAGGGTACCGGTTCCGGGGCGCTGGAGCCGCCTGGGGCACGGTGGTGTCTACCTTTTGTGTGCGCTGTTTCTGCTGCTGCCCCTGCTGGTATTGCTACCGGCACTGGCCGATATTCCCGCCAGCCTCAGGCTCGCCCCCCTGCTGCAGGCCCTGCTCAACAGTTTTCTGCTGGCACTGGCCTGTGTCATTCCGGCCACGCTGCTGGCCTGGCTGCTGTTGTGGCCGCAGCGACTGGCGCAGCTGCAGCAGCGGCCCCGCCGGCGGCAGCTGCTGGAATGGCTGTCCACCCATACGCTGGCTGCGCCGGCCATGGTGTTATCCGTGGGCTGGTATGTGTTCGTCCTGCCCCGGCTGGACCTCGCGCAGTGGGGGCCGGTGCTGGTGGTGCTGCTGAACCTGGTCCTGACCCTGCCGTTTGCGCTCCAGCAGCTGCGTCCGCGCCTGCTCCAGTTTGATGCCCAGTATGCGCCCCTGTGCGCCGGACTGAAACTGGCCTGGCCGGAGCGGCTGGCCCTGGAATGGCGCTGGCTGGGCGGGAGCCTGCGGGCGGCATTTGCACTGGTTCTGCTGCTGGCCATGGGGGATGTGGCGGTATTTGCCCTGTTCGGCAATGAAGCCTGGACCACGCTGCCCTGGCTGATTTATCGCTACGCCGCCACCTACCGCATGCAGGAGGCTGCCCTGGCCTCGCTGCTGCTGCTGGTGGTGTGCGGTGTACTGGTCTGGCTGCTGGAGCAGGGGAGGGATGGGGGTGCTTGAGCTGGACCGGGTGCGCATTGCACGTGAAGACTGGGCGCTGGAGTACGATTTTCAGCTTGAAAGTGGTGCCATCCTGACCCTGCAGGGGCGCAGCGGGGCCGGCAAGACCACGCTACTGTTGCTGGTGGCCGGTTTTGAGGCGCCGGACAGCGGTGATATCCGCTGGCAGGGCCACTCCCTGTTACCCCTGCCGGTGGCACAGCGCCCGGTGAGCATGCTGTTTCAGGATCACAACCTGTTCGAGCATATTTCCGTATGGCGCAATCTCGGCCTCGGCATGGGCCGGCAGCGTACCCGCAGCTGGGAGCAGGCTGTCCGGGACGGGGCTGAAGCACTGGGTATCGGAACCCTGCTGGGGCGCATGCCGGCCACCCTGTCCGGTGGTCAGCGCCAGCGCGTGGCTCTGTTGCGCACCCTGCTGCGCCCGGAGCCACTGGTGCTGCTGGATGAGCCTTTTGTCGGCATGGATCCGCAGACCCATGCCCTGGCGGGTGAGTGGGTGCGTGCGCGGGCGAAGGCCGGGGGCAAAACGGTGCTGCTGGTGACCCACCATGCCCAGGATCGGGCGCTGGGGGACCGGAACCGGGTGCTGGGCGTGTAAAGTGTACCGTTTCCGGTTTAATTGCTTGCAGTCCGGGACCGGCATTGTTACCCTCACGCACCGGTATTTGCTGCAATGCACCGTTTGCTGTGGAAAGTCAGGGTGAACGGGTGGTGTGTTGAACGTGCAGCCAGTGCCGAACCCTGTAACTATTGAATTTTAAACATGTGATCTGTTGTGTGGATCACCACTGGAGAAGAACAATGCCTGTCATTACCCTCCCCGATGGAAGCCAGCGCGCTTTCGACAACCCCGTTTCCGTACAGGATGTGGCCGCAAGCATCGGCACCGGTCTGGCCCGTGCGGCCCTGGCCGGCAGGCTCAACGGCCAGCTGGTGGATACCAGCCATGTCATTCAGGATGACAGCATTCTGGCCATCATCACCGCCAAGGATGCCGAAGGGCTGGATATTATCCGTCATTCTTCCGCGCACCTGATGGCACAGGCGGTGAAACAGCTGTTCCCGGAAACCCAGGTCACCATCGGGCCGGTGGTGGAAAACGGTTTTTATTATGACTTTGCCCGGACGGAATCCTTCACGCCCGAAGACCTGCAGGCCATTGATGCGCGCATGCAGGCGCTGGTGAAGCAGGATCTGCCGGTCGAGCGCAGTGTCATGGGCCGTGATGAGGCCGTGCGTTTTTTTCGGGACCTGGGTGAGCATTACAAGGCCGAGATCATTGAATCCATTCCTGCGGGTGAAACCCTGTCACTGTACCGACAGGGGGATTTCATTGATCTGTGCCGCGGGCCGCATGTCCCCAGTACCGGCAGGATTCCGTCCGTACAGGTCATGAAAGTGGCCGGGGCCTACTGGCGCGGTGATTCGAAGAATGAAATGCTGCAGCGCATTTACGGTACGGCCTGGGCCAGCAGCAAGGACCTGAAGCAGTACCTGACCTTCCTGGAAGAGGCCGAAAAGCGCGATCACCGCAAGCTGGGCCGCCAGCTGGACCTGTTCCATTTTCATGAGGAAGCACCGGGGGCGGTGTTCTGGCATCCCAAGGGCTGGACCGTGTTCCAGCAGTTGATCAACTACATGCGTGTGCGCCAGGAACAGGCCGGGTATGTGGAGATCAATACTCCGGACGTGATGGATCGCTCGCTGTGGGAAATTTCCGGGCACTGGTTCAACTACCGTGAAAACATGTTCACCACCCAGACCGAGGATGAGCGCGTCTTCGCCCTCAAGCCCATGAACTGTCCGGGTGGGGTGCTGATGTTCGCCCAGGGACTGAAGAGTTACCGCGACCTGCCGCTGCGCATGGCCGAATTCGGCAAGGTGCACCGCTATGAGCCGTCCGGGGCCCTGCATGGGTTGTTGCGCGTGCGTCATTTCACCCAGGATGATGCCCATATCTTCTGCACTGAAGACCAGATGGAGGACGAATGCAAGCGCGTCATCGAGCTGGTGATGGCCATTTACCGGGATTTCGGTTTTGAGGATGTGGTCATCAAGCTCTCCACCCGCCCGGAAAACCGTATCGGCAGTGATGAAATCTGGGATCGGCTGGAAAATGCGCTGGCCATCGCGCTGGATCACCTGAACCTGCCCTATCAGCTGTTTCCCGGTGAGGGGGCCTTTTACGGGCCGAAGCTGGAATTTGTGCTGCGGGATGCGATCGGGCGGGACTGGCAGTGCGGCACCCTGCAGGTGGACATGAACCTGCCGGAGCGCTTTGATATTTCCTATGTGGCCGAAGACAATTCGCGCCAGCGTCCGGTGATGCTGCATCGTGCCCTGTTTGGTTCGCTTGAACGTTTTGTCGGCATCCTGATTGAGCATTATGTGGGCAAATTCCCGCTCTGGCTGGCGCCGGTGCAAGCCGTTGTCATGAATATCACCGACAATCAGGCGGATTTTGTCAAATCTGTTGAAAAACAGCTACGTGAACAGGGTATTCGCGCCGTTGCAGACTTGAGAAATGAAAAGATTGGCTTTAAAATCCGCGAACACACCATGCAAAGGGTGCCCTATCTTCTGGTGGTAGGGGACCGGGAAGTAGAAACACAGTCAGTGGCTGTGCGTACGCGCTCGGGTAAGGATCTGGGTTCTGTTTCGGTGATCGAAATGCTGGAACGCCTCAAAACCGAAGTCACGGACCGCACAGCCTGATTTATTTTGGAGGATTACGCTCATCGCTCTGGAAAAAGAACATCGCATCAACGGGGACATCCGGGTTCCGAAGGTTCGTCTGATTGATGCGGAAGGTGAAAACAAGGGAGTTGTTTCAACCGATGAAGCCCAGGCCATGGCCGACGACGACGGGCTGGATCTGGTAGAGATTGTACCAACGGCCAAGCCGCCGGTCTGCCGCATCATGAATTACGGAAAATTCCGTTTTGATGAGAGCAAAAAGGCGGCTGCCGCACGCAAGAAGCAGAAGCAGACCCAGATCAAGGAAATCAAGTTTCGTCCCGGTACGGATGAAGGTGATTACAGGATCAAGCTGCGCAAGCTGACCGAGTTCCTCGAAGAGGGGGACAAAATCAAGGTGACGGTCCGTTTCCGGGGACGTGAAATGGCGCACCGCGAGCTGGGCATGGAGCTGCTCAGGCGGGTCGAGGCCGAGCTGGGCGAACTGGCTGCGGTTGAGCAGTTTCCCAAGCTGGAAGGCCGTCAGATGATCATGGTCATGGCCCCGAAGAAAAAATAGTTTTCGTATCATCCCGTCAAGGCCAGGCACTCTTGCGGGATGTTGTAGCAAACCTCTGACAAGGAGTTGAAGATGCCTAAAATCAAGACCAACAGCGGAGCGGCCAAACGTTTCCGCAAAACGGCCAATGGTACGTTTAAACGCAAACAGTCCCACCTGCGCCATATTCTGACCAAGAAAAGTACCAAGCGTAAACGCCACCTGCGGGTCGGGGAAAACCGGGTACACAAGTCGGATACTGCACTGGTGCAACGCATGTTGCCTTACGCCTGAGGAGGGATTGAAACATGGCAAGAGTTAAACGGGGTGTACAGGCCAATGCCCGTCACAAGAAAGTTCTGAAAAAGGCCAAGGGTTACTACGGTGCCCGCAGTCGTACCTACCGGGTGGCAAACCAGGCGGTCATCAAGGCCGGCCAGTATGCCTATCGCGACCGCCGTCAGCGCAAGCGCCAGTTCCGTGCCCTGTGGATTGTCCGTATCAACGCTGCGGCCCATCAGTTCGAGCTTTCCTACAGCCGTTTCATGGATGGTCTGCACAAGGCAGGGATTGAAGTGGATCGCAAGGTGCTTGCCGATCTTGCGGTGCATGATATCACTGCTTTTGGTCAGCTGGCTGAAAAAGCAAAAGCTGCCCTTGCTGCCTGATTAAACCCCAGGGTTTATCTGTCAAGTCTGAAAGCGGGGAAGGCTTTTGCCATCCCCGCTTTCATTTTTTATACCCCCATTCAAAAGGAAGTCATTGTGCAAAGTTTGCTGGAAATGATGGGTGCTGCACACGATCAGATTTCCCAGGCTGACAATCTGGCGGCACTGGATCAGGTGCGGGTGCACTATCTGGGCAAGTCCGGACTTCTGACGGCGGAGCTCAAACAGCTGGGCCGGCTGCCACCGGAGGCGCGCAAGGCGGCCGGGCAGGAAATCAACCGGGTCAAGGAAAGCCTGACTGCGGCTCTGGATGCCCGGCGTGAAGGCCTGCAGCGTGAGGCCCTGAATGCACGCCTGCAGGCTGAATCCCTTGATGTGACCCTGCCGGGACGTGGTGATGAGGCCGGCAGCATGCACCCGGTCAGCATTACCATTCAGCGCATCCAGGACATTTTCGGCCAGTTGGGGTTCGGGCTGGCCGAGGGGCCGGAAATCGAGGATGACTTCCACAATTTCACGGCCCTGAACTTTCCGGATCACCATCCGGCCCGGGCCATGCTGGACACCTTCTTTCTGGGTGGGCAGGACCGTGAGCAGGGTCTGCTGCTGCGCACCCATACGTCACCGGTGCAGATCCGTTTTATGCAGGAAAATCCGCCGCCGATCCGCATCATTGCACCGGGACGGGTGTACCGTTGTGATTCAGACCTGACCCACAGCCCGATGTTTCATCAGGTGGAAGGGCTGATGGTGGATGAGGAAACCACTTTTGCCGACCTGAAGGCGATTCTGGCCACCTTCTTTCGGGCCTTTTTCGAGGTTGATGACCTCAGGACCCGTTTCCGGGCCAGCTTTTTCCCGTTTACCGAACCGTCGGCGGAAACGGACATCACCTGCGTGCACTGTCACGGCAAGGGTTGCCGGGTGTGCTCGCATACCGGCTGGCTGGAGGTCATGGGCTGCGGTGTGGTGCATCCGAACGTACTGGAGAATGTCGGTATCGACAGCGAAAAATACACCGGCTTTGCGTTCGGTTTCGGGGTCGAGCGCCTGACTATGTTGCGCTACCAGATCAATGACCTGCGCGTGCTGTTTGAGAACGATGTGCGTTTTCTGCGGCAGTTCCGTTAAGTGCTGGATGGGAAAAACCGGATATGAAAATCAATGAACAATGGCTGCGTGAATGGATCAATCCCGCACTCGATTTTGAAGCGATCGGCGAGAGACTGACCGCTTCCGGTTGCGAAGTGGAGGGCCTGGAACCCGTAGCCACGGATTTCAGCGGTGTGGTGGTAGGCCACATTGTCTCGATTGCCAGGCACCCGGATGCCGACCGCCTCAATGTCTGCGAGGTCGATTACGGGCAGGAGCCGCTGCTGCAGATTGTCTGCGGTGCCCCCAATGCCCGCACCGGCCTCAAGGCCCCGCTGGCCCTGATTGGAGCCGTGCTGCCGCTGCCGGAGGGTAAACCCCTGACCATCAAAAAAAACCGGCTGCGTGGTGTGGAGTCCCAGGGCATGCTGTGCTCGGCATCCGAGCTCGGGATGGCGGAGAAGTCGGAAGGGCTGCTGGAGCTGCCGGAGGATGCGCCGGTGGGGCGGGATGTGCGGGAGTTTCTGGGACTGGATGATCAGGTACTGGAACTCGGCATCACCCCGAACCGGGGCGACTGCCTGTCAGTGGCCGGGCTGGCGCGTGAGGTCAGTGCCCTGACCGGTATGGCGCTGTCCCCGCCGGCGATTCCGGCCCGGCCCGCCGTGCATCAGGAGGTGCGGGCGGTCAGCTTGCCGGCTGCTGATGCCTGTCCGCGTTATGCCGGGCGCATCATCCGCAATATCGACCCGGCTGCGCGCACGCCGTTGTGGATGCAGGAGAAACTGCGCCGTAACGGCCTGCGCAGCCGCTCGCCCCTGGTGGATGTCACCAACTACGTGATGCTGGAGCTGGGGCAGCCCATGCATGCCTTTGACCTAGCGCGGCTGACGGGCGGGATTCAGGCCCGTTATTCCACCGAAGGCGAGACCCTGACCTTGCTGGATGACCAGGCCGTCACCCTGAGTGCCGGCACCCTGGTGATTGCCGATGAACAGCAGGTGCTGGCGATGGCCGGTATCATGGGAGGGGCGGACAGTGCGGTTACTGCGTCCAC
The DNA here is from genome assembly GCA_020442915.1 of Thiothrix sp. Lineage (GTDB taxonomy): Bacteria > Pseudomonadota > Gammaproteobacteria > Thiotrichales > Thiotrichaceae > Thiolinea. The sequence goes on from JAGRJD010000068.1 coordinate 54,313, forward strand.
CCGGCATGTGTTTCTGGAGGCGGCCCATTTCCGTCCGGAAAAGCTGGCCGGGCAGGCACGGGCCTATGGCCTGCAGACCGACTCTTCCTACCGCTTTGAGCGCGGGGTGGCTCCGGATCTGCCCCTGAAGGCCATGGAGCGCGCCACTGCCCTGATTCTGTCGATCTGTGGCGGGGAGCCGGGGCCGGTGGTGGATTGCTGTGCTGATGACCAGCTGATAGTACCGGTGCAGATCGGGTTGCGGCGGGCTCGCATTGGCCGCCTGCTGGGGCTGCAGGTAGCGGATGCCACGGTGGAAAGCATTCTGCGGCAGTTGGGTTGTCAGGTTGAGGGGCGGGACGATGGCTGGGAAGTGACGGTGCCGCTGGCACGCTTTGACCTGCGCATGGAGGCCGACCTGATTGAGGAACTGGCGCGCATTCATGGGTATGATGCGATTCCGGACCAGCTGCGGCCTTTACCGCCCCGGGTGACACTCGGCCTTGAAAGCAGCGTGCAACCCCTTGCTCTCCGGAAGGTGATGGTCGGGCGCGGTTATCAGGAAGCCGTGACTTACAGCTTTGTTGATCCGCGTATCGAAGCCGGCCTGTTCGGGGCTCCGGCGGTGATTGAGCTGGCCAATCCGATTTCCAGTGAACTGAGCCACATGCGCACCTCTATCTGGTCCGGGCTGATTCCGGTGCTGCAGTACAATCTCAACCGCCAGCAGAACCGGGTACGCCTGTTTGAAATCGGGCCGGTGTTCGGGCGTGCAGAAGACGGGCGTATCAGCCAGCAGCGCTGCCTGTCCGGGCTTGTTACCGGGCTGGCTGCCGCTGAGCAGTGGGCGCAGCCGGCACGCAGGGTGGATTTCTTTGACATCAAGGGGGATGTGGAAGCGCTGCTGGCGCTGGCATCGGTACACACCTTCCATTTCATCCCCATGGCACATCCGGCATTGCATCCGGGGCAGAGTGCCCGCATTGTTACCCGTGAGCAGCCGGTGGGCTGGGTCGGAGCCCTGCATCCGCAGCTGGAGGAAAAGCTGGGACTGGGGCAGCCGGTCTACCTGTTTGAGCTGACGCTGGAGGCACTGGGTACCCGGCAGGTGCCGAAATATCAGGCTGTGAGCCGCTTCCCGGCCATCCGGCGTGATCTGGCACTGGTCCTGGATAAAACGGTGCTTTCCAGCAGTCTGGGTGAGGTGATCGGGCGCACGGCCCCGGCACAGTTGATCGGGTGGAACATTTTTGACGTTTATGCCGGAAAAGGTGTGGAAGAACATCAGAAAAGTGTTGCACTGAGCTTGATTTTACAAGACTTTTCCCGCACTCTTTCCGACGATGAAGTCAATCGGATCATCGACACAATTGTGGCTGCCCTGCATGATGCAACCGGGGCCACCTTACGCTGACAAGGAGAAAAGCATGGTGACGTTGACCAAGGCTGATATGGTCGAGCATCTTTATGAGCAGTTGGGACTGAACAAGCGGGAAGCCAAGGATCTGGTGGAAATGTTCTTTGACGAAATCCGCATGGCGCTGGGCCGTGGGCAGAACGTCAAGCTGTCCGGATTCGGCAACTTCATGCTGCGCGACAAGTCCGAGCGTCCCGGACGCAATCCCAAGACCGGGGAGGAAATCCCGGTCGAGGCTCGCCGGGTGGTGACGTTCCGGCCAGGGCAGAAACTGAAGCAACGGGTAGAGATTTATGCAGGACACGCACATTCCGAACAGTGAGCTTCCTGCGATACCGTCCAAACGTTACTTCACCATTGGTGAGGTCAGTGAACTGTGCGCCGTGAAGTCGCATGTATTGCGTTACTGGGAGCAGGAGTTTCCATCCCTGAAGCCCATGAAACGGCGCGGCAACCGGCGTTACTACCAGCGGGAGGATGTTATCCTGATCCGCCAGATTCGTGGCCTTCTGTACGAAGAGGGTTATACCATCAGTGGTGCACGTCAGAAGATCATGGGTGGGGGGCTTGCCGAGCCCGCCACCCAGCCGGCTGTCGCACAGCAGCACGGGCCGGCTGACGCCGAACAGCTCAAAACACTGGTGTTTGAACTGGAAAAGGTTCTGCAGGTACTGAAGGGCTGATTCAGGCTTGAGATAATTGTCCGGTTGAGGTAATCTTCACGCTCTTCCGGTCGGGGCGTAGCGCAGTTTGGTAGCGCACCACAATGGGGTTGTGGGGGTCGGAGGTTCAAATCCTCTCGCCCCGACCAATTCACTTTCTCATGCTGTATCACAGCGTCTCAAATCCACCTGAAAACAGCACTTAATCATCCGCTTGTGTCTCATGGTGTCTCACCATGCTTCACCGTATCTCACAAAATTGTTGGTATCTCACAATTTCAGATTGGAGATACCAACAAAATGAGCAAAAAACTAAAGGATTCAACGGCCAAGAACGCCAAGCCCAAGCCGGACGGCAAACCGGCCTGTTACACCGACGACGGGGGCCTGTTCCTGCAGGTCACTGGCACCGGGAAATACTGGCGTTACAACTACCGCATGGACAGCAAACAGAAGACCTTGGTCATCGGCACCTATCCGGATATCTCGCTGATGGAAGCCAGAAGGTGGCATGAAGAAGCGCGGGCCTTGCTGGCGCGTGGTGTTGACCCTTCCACCCACAAGCAACGCATGCAGGCCAGCAGGGCCGACCTGTCCAGCAACAGCTTTCAGGCCATCGCGCAAGAGTGGTTACAGCGGACTATGCCGGGCTGGTCGGAAAGTCACAGCAAGCGCATCACCCGTTGTCTGGAGAAGGATATTTTCCCCTGTATCGGACACCTGCACATCAACGAGGTAACAGCGGGGGATATCATCCGGATTGTGCAGCGGGTCGAGGATCGGGGGGCCGGGGATGTGGCCAGACGGGTCAAGCAATACATTCTGCAGGTCTACAAGTACGCTGTTACCCTGGGGCTTGCCAGCCACAACCCCCCTGTGTGTCAACCTAAGCCTGAGCCAACTGATTTTGAGATAATCTGGAAATCAGGGCGCACAGGAGAACGGAAATGCCAAAACCCACCACCACAACCGATCCCAAGGTGGAACCCAGGCCCGCACTGGAGAAGCGTTCGCGCCGAACGTTCAGCAGCGATTACAAGCTATCCATCCTTCAGCAAGCAGATGCCTGCCAGCGCGGTGAGTCAGGCGCGTTGCTGCGTCGGGAGAAATTGTACTCCAACCAGTTGTCCCAGTGGCGTCGTGAGTTCGCCGAGCACGGGGTGGAGGGGCTGAAAAAATCCGCGCCAGGTCCGCAAGCCAGGAAGACTCCCGAACAAAAGCGGATTGAACAGCTGGAGAAAGAAAACGAACGACTGCGCAAACAGATCGAAGTCAAAGACGGTTGCCTGATGCTCCAAAAAAAAGCCTTGTCGCTACTGGAAGCGCTGGAAGCGGATCCGTCATGACCCGTCTGCTGGAGGAGCCCTTACCCTTTGCGGTATCTGAGCGCCAGGCCTGTGACGCCCTGGCTATTTGCCGTAACAGCCTGCGTGCGGCCCGGGCCCGCCATGGCTTTTGTGGCCCCGTCAGCCCCGAGAGGCGCAAGCGCAGGCAAGCCCATCAGCCGCGAGGGCTAAGCGCGGAGGAGCGTGCTGAAGTGAAGGCCGTGCTGACCAGTCCGGATTACCAGGATCAACCACCGGCACAGGTGTATTACAGCCTGCTGCAGCAAGGCGTTTACTTGTGCTCCATCAGCACGATGCACCGCTTGATACGTGCAGACGGTCTCAGTGGTGAGCGCCGCCAGCAACGTCCAGCCTGCCCGCAGCCCATACCGCGACTACAGGCAGTCGCGCCCAATCAGGTCTGGACCTGGGACATTGCCAAACTGCCTACCCGGAAGCGCGGTGAATACCTGTCGCTTTATGTGGTCATGGATCTATTCAGTCGCTACATCGTGGCCTGGATGCTGTCTCGCAAGGAAAACCGTGCACTGTCCAGCCAACTGATCACGGAAGCGCATGAGCGCTACGCTATCCAGCCAGACCAGCTGACGCTGCATCAGGATCGCGGTGCGCCAATGACCGCGCAC